>DATEMX010000626.1:0-6968 GCA_035275365.1 Polyangiaceae bacterium
CTCGCGCGCAGCCATGGTGCATGAGGGGAGCGCGCGCGCCGACCCCGACGAGCGAAGGTGCGACAAAGCGGCCTCCCGTTCCTACGTCGTGCGCCTTGTTGTCGGTGAACATGGGGCCCGCGTGGCACGTAGCGCAGGCCACGACAGGATCGTCGAAGAGCGCGCGACCGCGTTCGACCGACGCTGGGTCGAGCGCGTCTCCCGGCTTGGGCGCGGGGATGGTGTCGATCCAAGCCAAGAGCGCCTTGCTCTGATCGGCGCTCGGAGCGACGGTCATGGCCATGCGCTTCATCATCACTTCGTCGATGAGCTCGCTCCAGCCGCCGAGATCGCCGTTCCAATGGAACGGCGCGCGCTTGCTCACCTCGCCCTGCAAGGGCTGCGTCGTCCGCGAGCCGAACTCGTCGAAACGCCAGACGTGTCCGTCGACGCCGCCCTCCGGGTGGCACGAGGCGCACGAAATGCCGCCGCCCGTATTGAGATGGAAGAGCGCGAGGCCCGCGTCGAAGCGTGAGTCCGTGCTGAGGCTGATCTCGCGAACGACCTGGCTCTTGTCCTCGAGGATGAGCTTGGCCGGCTCGCGTAGCTGCACGATGTATTGGCCTCGGCTGTCGAAGGCGACGGCGACGGCTTCGCCGCCCACCGGCGTCCCTGATGAGTCCCAGCAGTCTGTGGTCGCACCAGCACCGAGCGACGTCTGTACGGCGCCCTCGAACACGCGGAGGTTCGGCTTCTGCTCCTCGACGGTCCATGAGTTGCCGATGGCGACGACGGCCGTGCGCTTGCCGTCGCGTGAGACGGCGATGTCGAGCGGTCCGGTGGCCCCGCGCAGGCCGAAGGTGGTCACCGAGAGCCGAGCCGGGGTGTTCGCGGAGGTCGTTCGGGCGGCGCTGGTGTCGACGACGCTGACGAAGGTGTCGGCGACCGAACCCCCGCAGTTGCCGCCGTAGTAGGCGCCGAGGCCGGTACCGAGGACGGCATCCGACGACGCTTGGTGGGCGACGACGAACGAGCTGCTGGTGGCCGCCACAGCACGGAACGCGAGCGTCGACGGTCCGCCGCGGCGGAAACCGGTTGCCTTGGGCGTGGTGCGCGACGCCTCGCGGCCGCTCGCGTCGATCACGAGCATCTCCGCGCTCCGAAAGCGGGTGACCATGAGCTGGTTGCCTACGACGAGCACGTCGCGCAAGTCGTCGCTCAGCTGGAGTTGCCGCGTTCGCTCGCCCGTTCGTGGATCGAGCGTCACGAGCGCGCCCGAAGAACAGGCCACGTGGAGCTCGGCGGTCGTCGCGTCGTAGGCGAGTCCGCGCGGCGCATTGCACACGGCCATGCGCGAGATCAGCGTTCCCGAAGCAACGTCGATGGATAAAACGGCACCCCCGCGGCGCGCCACGACGTACACGCGGCCAGCCTCGCCTTCGACGACGCGACCGATCTCGTCGTCGACTTCGACGTTTACGGCGCGGGTCGTGCGGGTCGCGAGGTCCGACAAAAAGACGCGGCCCCGATCGGGATCGGCGGCAACGGCGGTCGTGCCGTCGCGCGTGACGATGAGCGTGCCGCCGCTGATGGGGTACGCGCGCGACGCCCGGTGCACGTCGCCGCCGAGCAGGGAGCTCGCTCCCGGCAAAGGTGGCGGCTGTGTGGGCTTGCTGGGCTTGGATGTCGTGGCGGGAGGTGGCGCGTCGTCGTTGTGGGAGCCGAACGACGGCGGGGCCAGGCAGGCGCCCGTGCCGGCGGCGAGAAGCGCCGAAAAGACAAGACGCGGTTGCTTCAGCATATTCGATCGCCCCTTCCTTCGCTCCGGCGTCTCCGGCGCGATTTGTCGTAAAGACGATGACGAAGCAATCATCATGCCCTGAGCCCATCCCTGCGCGCGGAGCGAGCCGAGCGTGTGGGGCGCACGTGTTCCATCACGGACTTGCCTGTGATTTTCCATCGAGGCGACCTCGACCCGATGGCGCATCGTGCACCGAGGCGCGCACTTCGCCCCTTGCTTCGCTGTGACAGACGAGCTTCCCGGTGTCGCTCGCGTGCGACAGGCCGATCACGCCAGCCAACAGGCGCATGATGTAGGCAAATCGAGTCGCGCCCCTTCGCGCGAAATCAAAAAATCCGCTTGGCGGCTCGGCGAGCCCGGCCTAGGGAGCGCCGTCCCACCCCAAGATAGGGCACCCACGCTAGAAACATCCTTGATAGGCTGAGCCGCTACCCGCCGCACCTTTGCGGACGCGCTCGGTTCCGCGGAAAACATGGCCCAAGACCCCAAAATCCGGTCCACGGTTCGTCCTCCCGCGCGGCCCGAAGCGATCGCATCGACGCTCCAGACCAAGCTCGAAGACGAAGCCTACGTTCTCGAATCGCTCGTCGCTGGATTGTCGCGCGACAAGGCCCCACCCGAGTTGTGGGCGCTTTTGCATCAAGCGGCCGCGCGCGACGAGCGTATCCCCGATCTCGCGTTCGCCTACGAGCGGCTCCTGCAAGACCGCAAGTTCAAGTACCTGACGAGCGCGCTGCAGGTCGAGATCTTGATGTACGCCGCGACGTTCTTCGCCGACGTCTTCGGCGATCTCGACGGGGCGACCGGCCTGCTCGATCAGGTGCTCGCCCACAATCCGTCGCATCCGGAGGCCTTCGCGAAAATGGAGGCCGTCCTCGCGGCGAGTGGCAACGGGATGAAGCTCGCCGACGTGTATGCTGCGCAGGCATTCCATCGGCAAGACAAAGACGAGCAGCTTGCGCTCCTCTCGCGCGCGGCCGAGTTGGCCGACGGGTTTGCCGACGAGCACGAACGCGCCATCAAGATTTACCAGGCTCTCCTGCGCGTAGAGCCGACCAATGAGCGCGCGCGCTCGTCGCTCGAGGCGCGGCTCGGGCAAGCAGGGAAGTTTCGCGAGTTAGCGCGTCTTCTCGAACAATCGCTGACGTCGGCGCCCGAGCCGTCGCTCGAAACCGCGACGGGCATTCGAGAGCGACTCATCGCGCTCTACGTGGGTGAGCTCGGCGAACCCGAACGCGCGCTACCTCACTCCGAAGAGATCTTGCGGCAAAATCCGGCCCACGAGCTGGGCCGCCGCACGGCGCACCGCTTGGTCTCGCACAAGCCGCTCGCCGGCAGAGCAGCGGGCGCGCTCGCCGACGCGTACGAAGAGCTCGGCACATTTCCCGAAGCGGCCGCCATGCTCGAGGTTTCGCTGGAGAGCCTGCGCGGTTCGAAGCGCACCGAGGGGCAGAAGCGGCTCGGAATTCTGAAGCAAGACAAGCTCGGCGATCAGGCGGGAGCTCATCCGCTCTTCGAGGCCGTGGTCGCGCTGGATCCGGGCGACGACGAAGTGCGCCGGCGCTACATCGATCTGAGCAAGCAGCTCGGAAAGCAGCTCGAGGCGGCGCGCCTTTTGTCACGCGCGGCGACGGGGGTGAAGGAAACGGCCTTGAAAGCGCGCCTCGGGACCGAGGTGGGGGAGATCTACCTCGCCGGCAACGACACCAAGCGCGCGCGAAGCGCCTTCGCAAGCGTCGTCGATACGGCCAGAAGCGACGATCCCGCGGTGCTCCCGGCGGCACGCGCGTTGGCCGGTCTCTACGCCGATGGCAAAGAGCAGAAGCCGCTGGCGCAGATGCTCGAGCTCCTCTCGCGCATCGAGCCGCACGAGACCGCGCGCTCTGCTGCGGCCGAACGGCTGGGCCAGGTCGCCGAAGATCTCGACGACAAGGCCCGCGCCATTTCCGCCTATCGGTCGCTCTTGGGATCGCCGCTCCACGAGCAGGCGCTCGAAGGGCTCGAGCGTCTGTACGCCGCCACGGAGGCGTACGCCGAGCTCGTCGATGTGCTCGAGAAGCGCGCCGACTTGCAGACCAACGCCAGCACGGCTCGGGCGCTCGCGTTGCGCGCGGCCGAGCTCCGCACCGCCCACACGAAAGACCGCGCGCGCGCCATCTCTGCTTGGATGGATTTCCTCGGCATTTATGGCTCGTCGCGCGACGTTCACGCCAAAGTCGTCCCTCTCCTCGAGCAGGAAAAAAAGTGGGACAAGTTGGCGACCATCTTGGCCGAAGATCTCGTCCTCGCGCCGGAACCCGAGCGGATCCCCATTCTCCTCAAGCTCGCCCAAGTGAGGCTCGCGAGGCTCGAAGACGCTGCGGGAGCCATCGACGCCTATCGCCAGGTATGGGCCATCGATTCCAAAGAGCCGACGATGCGTCAAGCGCTCGAGAAGTTGCTCGGCTCGCCCGACGTTCGCCTCTCGGCGGCAAGCCTCCTCGAGCCTGCCTACCGAAGCGAAGGCGCCGCGCCGCAGCTCGTTCGCGTGCTCGAGGTGAGGGCCGATAGCGCACCGACACCCGAGCTTCGCTTGGCATTGTTCGACGAGGCGACGGAGATCGCTCTCCGCGATCTGCGTGATCCCGAGCGAGCGCTCGAGCTCGCTGGAAGAGCGCTCCACGAAGCACCCTTCGAGGCGCCTCTGCTCGGCGCGCGTCTCGAAGCGATCGACCGCATCGCCGAAGGGGCCGGCGACGCAGCGAGGCTCGCTGCCATCTTGTCCTCTGCCCTCGGCGATCGTCCAATCGACAGCGCGGCTCTCTTGGATCTGGCCAAGCGAACCGGCCAAGCGCTGGTGTCGGCCGGCGATCGGAGCGGCGCACTCTCCGTCTTCCGCCGGGCGCTCGCGTTCGAGCCGTCGTCGCGCGATCTCTTGGGTCGCATCGACGGGTTGCTCGCCGAGGAGGGCCGCCCCGAAGAGCGAATCGTTCTCTATCGGGCGGCGCTTCGGGAGGCCCACCTGCCCGAGCGCCGTCGCGAGCTTTACCACGCGATTGCCACCATCGAGCGGCGCGATCTCGCCGACACCGCCGCGGCCATCGCGACCTGGCGCCAAGCGCTCGCGGAGAACCCCGCCGACCGCGCGGCGCACGGGGCGCTCCTCGACGCCTACGAAATCGCCGGCGATTGGGCGGCGCTCTACGAAGAGCTCGGTCGAACGCTCGAGGGGGAAGGCGGCGAGGCGCGCGCGGCGATCGTGCTGAAAATGGGAGAGGTTGCGGCCAAGCGAGGTGACGACGCTCGGGCGCTCGCACATTTCAGCGAGCTCTTCCTAGCCGGAAGCGGCAAGGACGAGCTCTTGTCGGCAATGGCCAATCTCGCCGAGCGCACCGGCGATCTCGACACGCTCGAAGAGGTGCTGCGCCGCCGCGTCGCGCTTTCTTCCGAGGCGCAAGAGGAGTGCGCGTGGCTCGATCGGCTGGGCGAGATGCAGGCCGAACGACGCGGTGACAATGCGAGCGGCGCGGCGTCGTGGAAGAGGGCCGGCCGCGTTGCTCTCGAGGCCTTGCTCGACGATGAGCGCGCGCGTGCGCTCTTCGAAAAAGCGCTTCGCGCAGCGCCCGCCGATCTCGAAGCGGCGTTGCACCTCTTCAAGCTCTATTTACAAGGGGAGATTTGGGACAAGATCACCGCGGTGGCCAAGGTCGTCGTCGAACAAGCGGCCGACGCCGACCTTGCCGCGCAGCGCTTGCTCGAGTTCGAGCCGCACGTACACAAAAGCGGCGGCGTGGCCACCTGGCTTTCGCTCGCCGACGGCCTCACGGCGACGAGCAAGCGCGCCGATATCGCTTTTGCTCGCGCGCGCGTGCTCGCTTCTGTCCCGTCGCGCCAGCGCGAAGCGGCGGCGACGCTTCGCGAGCTCGTGCTGGCGCGCATGGGCGACGGCCGCGCCGTCGAAGCCTTCGACGCCTTCCTGGCCAAGGTCGATCCGGCCGAGCACCGCGATGACCGCCGCTTCTTGCTCGAGTGGAAAGCCGAGCACGCCCCGGAAGCGCAGCGGATGAGCGCGCTATTTACATGGGCCGCTGCCGAAGAGGCGAGCTTCGGCGATCTCCACGCTGCTGTCGCCGTCTACCGGCGCATCCTGGCGATCGAACCCGAACGAGCCCCTGCCCTCGAGGCAACCGCGCGTTTGCTCCGCCAGCTCGGCGACGCCGAAGGCGCTCTTCACGCGCTGACGCTCCTGCGCGACTCGAGCGAGGGCGCTTCGCGCCGCGAGCGCGACCTGGAAATTGCCGAGCTGCTCCTCACCGAGCTCGGGCGGCCGGAGGAGGCCCTCGCTCGCGTTTCTCCTTTGATCGAAGCGGGCACCGCCGACGCCGACGCCCTCGGCATCGTCTATCGCACGATCGAGTATCCCGAGGCGCGCGAGAACGCGGCGGGCTTACTCGAACGCGCCGCGCTCGGCGCCGAAGACGACCAGCAGGCGCTCCACATCCTGAAGACGCTCCTCGGCATGCCGCGCGCCCCGGCCCTCGAGGGGGCGCGCCGCCGGTGGTTCGAGAGCCTGCTCGACAAATACGAGGGCGAGCCGAGCGTCGCCCTGGAGACCGCGCTCGTGGCGGTGGCCGAAGTCCCCGAAGACGAGAGCCTGTGGGAGCGAGCCGAGAAGCTCGCGCGTCTTCTCGAAGAGCCCGCGAAGATCGCCGCCGCCTATCGGCGCGTGCTGGAATTGCCGCTCGCCGGCGAGCTCGCCGCCAGCCTCGGCCGCCGTGCGGTCGATTACCAAGAAGAGTGGTTCGACGATCAGCCCACGGTCATCGCGCTCTTGCGGAGCGTGCTCGCGAAGGCGCCCGAAGCCAATTGGGCGCGCGATCGATTGAAGCTCGCCTACGGCTCGGCCGAGCGATGGGACGATCTGTTTGCGCTCTACGACGAGGCCGTCCTCCGCGCCGAAACCGACGAGCAGCGGGCCGATCTCCTCGCCGAGGCCGCAGAGGCGGCCAAAGACTTCGCCGCCGACGCCGATCGCGCGATTGGCTATTTCGAGCGGCTGCTCGCGCTGAGGCCGCGCGATCCGCGCGTTCCCGTCGTGCTCGAGCGGCTCTACGAAAAGCAGGGGAGGATTCTGCCGCTCATCGATCTGCTCACGAGCGAGCTCGCCGCGTTGTCCGGTGAGAAGGCCCAGCAGCTGCGCGTTCGTATC
>DATEMX010000627.1:0-3986 GCA_035275365.1 Polyangiaceae bacterium
GCTCGCGTTCGCTCGAGAAGCACAAGCGCTTGCTTCCGGTTTTCAGGTCGTCGGGACATTGGTGACTCCTTGAGATTACTCGGCGCGGGCCTACGGCCCCGCCTGCGATTGTCTTACTTGAGATTACTCGGCGCGGGCCTACGGCCCCGCCTGCGATTCAGGTCTCGGTAATCTTCGCCTTTGACTCGATGATGTCCAGGATCTTGTCCTCGATAATCATGCCGATCAGCATCTCGCGTCGTTTTTGATCTCGGTATTCGACCCGTAGTTTGGCCACCTGCTTGCCCATCTGATCGGCGAGCTCGGCGAGTCCCTTCTCGATGTCCTCATCGGTGACCTTGATTTGCACTTCTTTGGCAATTTCGGCCATGAGCAGCCCTGCCCTCACCTTCACCTCGGAGTCGGCGTGCACGCGCGCGTGCAGCTCTTCGTGACGCGGAACCGGTTCGCCGTTGCGGCGCGCTTGCTGTGCGATTTCTTGCTCCATCATGCTGCACTGCTGCTCGACGAGGCTCGGCGGGCACGGGATGGGATTGGCCTCGACGAGTTTGGCCACGAGTTGCTCGGCAACGGTGTCTTCGGCCTTTTGCTTGAGGGCCTTTTCGATCTTCTTCTTCGCGTCTTCCTTGAGCTCGGCGAGCGTCTGGAAGGTGCCTACGTCTTTGGCGAAGTCGTCGTCTAAGGCCGGAAGGACACGCTCTTTGACCTCTTTAAGCTTGACGTGAAAAACAGCGGGCTTGCTACGAAAATCTAGTCGCACATGGTTGGCGGCGAACTGGACCGAGATGTCCTTCTCGGTGCCCGCGGCAACACCCGTAAGGCCTAGGTCGAGCTCCGGAAGAAACTGACCGGCGCCGAGCTCGACCTGCACGTCGTCGCCCGCGGCTTCGGGAACGCGCTTGCCGGCGACGTCGACGGTGAACGAGATCTCGAGGATGTCGCCCTTCTTCGAGGCACGAGCCTCGGCGGGCGGCGAAACGACGGCGTGCGCCTTGCGCAGGTTTTCGAGTTCCTCGTCGAGCATGGCATCGGTCACGGTGATGCTCGGGCGGGTCACTTCGAAGCCGTCGTATTTCACAGAGGCGATCTCGGGCCGCACTTCGAAGCGGGCTTTGTACGAAAAGTTCGTGCCCGTTGCGAGCTTCTGCGATTCGATGTTGGGCTGTGAGAGCGGTTGCACGTTTTTCTCGGTCAGCGCTTGCGGGAGCGTGGCGTCGACCAGCGAGCGGGTGACGTCGACGGTGATGCGATCGCCGAAGAGGTGCGTGAGAACTTCGCGTGGGGCTTTGCCCGGTCGAAACCCCTTCACGCGCGCCGTCTTTTGGAGCGTTTGGTACGCCTTGTCGACCTCGGTCTTGACGCGGTCGGCTGGAACTTCGACTTGGAATTCGACCAGCACCGGCGAAAGCTGCTGAACATTGACCTGCATGAGTGGGCTCTCCGTTACCGCGACGAGATGGCGTGACGAGGGACGCGGCGCGCCCCGTGGGGCGGCAGAACGTACATGCCCCCAGCGACACGTCAAGGGCATCATCAAGTCAAAAAAAGGCCCCGCGTCGAGGCAGACGCGAGGCCCAAGTCCCGGGAGGGACCGGTCGGCTCCTTTCGGAGCCGACCTACAGTTGTTTTCGGGGGCTCCGCCCCCGGGGCTCTGCCCACCTCCCTTCGGGGAGGCACTCCCGCCGCACCTCCGGCGCGGGCCGGTACCGACTGCGAGGTTCGGCTTCGGACCTCGTTCGAGGAGGCGGGGCAGCGCGCGGAGATTGGCGCTATTCGGCCATCACTTCGTCGACGTCGTCTTCCTCTTCCTCTTCCTCTTCGGCGTCCTCGTCTTCGACGGAATCGAGCTCGAATTCGCCGCGCTCGACGCCAAAAGCGAGCTCGCCTTCGAATGAGCTTTCTTCGAGGTCATCGATGGAAAACCCGATGCGAAAGCTCGGGCGAATTTCTTCTCGTTCGAATTCTGCCAACGTTCGATAGCTTCTAGGTAGCGCCGACATCGTGTCCTCCTCGTTTGGGCCCAAATCCTGCGGGGTGAGCGGCTCGCGCCAACGGGACGACGTCGCCCGAGCGCGGCAACCGACGAGGCGGCACGAACAGGGTCGTGACGATCCGATCGACCCCTACGGGGCTCGTCGTTCGGAGGGCACGGTGCAGTTCGAATCGTCGCGTCATCACCAGATTCCTACGTTTGACTACATACGACGACACCGTATTACATGCAGCGGAGAACACAAGAAATCGTCTGGAAGGACGTGGGCGTTAGGGGTTAGGGATGAGGGCCCGAATGAGCCCTCGCCCGAAGATCGTGGTCATCGCCAACCAAAAAGGCGGCGTGGGCAAAACCACGACGGCCGTGAATTTGGCGGCCAGCGTCGCTGCGGCCGAGAAGCGCACGCTTCTCATCGACGCCGACCCGCAGGGCAACGCCTCGAGCGGCGTGGGAATACTGCCGCGCAGCGTGCAGCGCAGCCTCTACGAAGCGCTCATCGGCAAGGCGACGCTTGCCGACGTGATTGTGAAGACGGACATCGCCACGCTCGACGTCATTCCGGCGACGCAAGATCTCGCCGGGGCCGAAATCGAATTCGTCGATCTTCCCGACCGTGTGGAGCGCCTCCGAAAGGCGTTGAGCGTCCTCACGACGGGAAAAGACGGCTACGACTACGTCTTCATCGACTGCCCGCCTTCGCTCGGGCTATTGACGCTGAACGCGCTGGTCGCTTCCGATCGCGTCATCGTCCCGTTGCAATGCGAGTACTACGCGCTCGAAGGACTGACGCACCTCATGGCGACGATCGATCGAGTGAAGGCCAACTACAACGCGGGGCTCGCCGTCGAAGGTATCGTGCTCACCATGTTCGATCCGAGAAACAACCTTTCGCACGAAGTCGCGGGCGAAGTTCGCCGCCATTTTCACGTCTTCGAGGCGATCATTCCGCGCAACGTGCGGCTCTCCGAGGCGCCGAGCCATGGCAAACCGGTCCTCCTCTACGATGCCCAATCGAAGGGTGCGCAGGGCTACCTTTCGCTTGCACGCGAAGTGATCGAGGCGAGCAGCCAATGACCCCGCCCGACAAAAGGCGCGCGCTCGGCCGCGGTCTCGACGCGCTCTTGCCCGACGTGGGCGCGGCTCCGAAATCGCAAAGCGGCAGCCCCTTGGCGTTCGTGTGTCCGATCGAGCGCATCGTTCCGCAAAAGGGGCAGCCGCGCCAGCATTTCGACGAGAGGGCCCTCGAAGAATTGGCGCAATCGATTCGCGAGCACGGCGTGCTCGAGCCGCTCGTCGTTCGCAAAGCGCCCCGCGATCCGTCGGGCGGCGGGATGGACCGCTACGAGCTCATTGCCGGCGAGCGGCGTTGGCGCGCCGCGCAGCGCGCGGGCCTGCACGAGCTTCTCGTCGTCGTGAAAGACGTCGCGCCGAGCGACGTCTTCGAGCTCGCGCTCATCGAGAACGTGCAGCGCGAAGACCTGAATCCACTCGAGCTCGCCGAGGCGCTCGATCGGCTCGTCCGCGAGCACGGATACACGCAGGAGAAGCTCGCCGAGCGCGTCGGCAAGGACCGCGCGACCATCGCCAACAGCCTCCGCCTCTTGAAACTGCCTCCGCGCGTTCGTCAGATGGTCATCGAGGGTGCGCTCTCCGAGGGCCACGCGCGTGCGCTCCTCGGCGCCGTCGATCCGAAGGTCATCGAGGCCCTCGCCGATCGTGTGACGCGAGGCGGGCTCTCGGTGCGCGAGACCGAGCGGCTCGTGCGTGCCAAAAAGCAAGACAGAGGACCCGGCGAAGCCAACGATCCGAGCAACAAGAAGAGCGCGTCGGTTCGCGATCTCGAAGAGCGCCTGACGCGCAAGCTCGGCGCCCGGGTCGAGGTCCGCGACAACGGCGGCAAAGGCGAACTCATCGTCCCCTACGCGTCGCTCGACGACCTGGACCGCCTATTGGACATTCTGCTCCGCCCCTAGTCATTACGAGACCTTGGGGC
>DATEMX010000628.1:0-8478 GCA_035275365.1 Polyangiaceae bacterium
AGAGGGCAAGCCTTTCAAGTGGATCAAAACCGCCGACGAAATCCTGGAGAAGATGCGCCGCTTCGGCCTGCGCACGCAGAAGGTGCACGGGCAATGAGTGGGACTTTTGGTAGAAATCAAAGATCCAGGGGACTAGTTCTCCACGGGCGGATGACCCTCCCGCGCCGGATGAAACGCGGCTGGCTGTGGTGTGCGTCGTCAGCTACGCAGACACGCCGTTTCCCCCTAGGCTTAGCCGCGTTTGACGCGTGGACGACGCGAGCGCGCGTAGTCGCCGATAAACGCGCGGATCTTCGGGTAGATGATTTCGCGAAAGCGTCGACCGCTGAAAATGCCGTAGTGCCCGGCTCCTTCGGCGGTGAGGTGGTGATGATCGCCCGGTGCAATGCCGCTGCAGAGGCCGTGTGCCGCCTGGGTTTGACCGCTGCCGGAAATGTCGTCGAGCTCACCTTCGATGGTGAAGAGCGCCGTCTTGGTGATGGCGGAGGGGGTCACCAGCCGACCGAGAGCGATCATCGTGCCCCGCGCCAACTGATGCTCTTGGAAGACCATCTTGACGCTATCGAGATAGTATTCGGCGGGCAAGTCCATGACGGCGTTGTACTCGTCGTAAAACTTGCGATGCGCCTCGGCGCTCTCGCCGTCGCCTTGGACGAGGTGATAAAAGTAATCTTTGTGCGCGTTGAAATGGCGCCCGGCGTTCATCGACACGAAGCCCGCGAGCTGCAAAAAACCCGGACAGACGCGACGCAAGTAGCCGGGATAGTTGGCGGGCACCGTCTGGATGATCTTGTTTTCGAACCAGCTGAGGGGCCGGTCGGCCGCGAACGTGTTGACGCTCGTCGGGTTCTTGCGAGTGTCGATGGGACCGCCCATCAACGTCATCGTGAGCGGCCCTACACGGTCGTCGGCAGCCATCAGCGAAATGGCCACCAAGACCGGTACGGTGGGCTGACACACCGACACGACATGCACGTCGGGCCCGAGCAAGCGAACGAACTCGGTCACGTAGGAGACGTAGTCGTCGAACGAAAACGGCCCCTTCGAAAGGGGCACCATGCGCGCGTCATGCCAGTCGGTAATGTAGACGTCGTGGTCGTGGATGAAGCTCTTGACGGTGTCCCGCAAGAGCGTCGCGTAGTGGCCCGAAAGCGGCGCAACGATCAGCACTCTGGGTTGCTTGACGTTCTTGTCCCGCGCAAAGTGCAAGAGCGAGCAGAACGCCTTCTCCAGCACCGTTTCTTCCACCACCGCCACACACTCTCCGTCGACGACCGTCGAGGGCAGCTCGAACTGCGGCTTTTGGTAGCGGTTCGTCGCGCGCAACAGCAAGTCGGAGCCGGCCACGATCATGCGGCTCATCGGTGTGTAGCTGAGAGGGCTGAACGGACAGCCGAACACGGCCATGTTGGCCGTCGCCCAAGCGCGCGTGGGCAACAACGAGATGTGCTGCAATTCGTGTAACTGATAGAGCATGCTCACCAATGGGCCAATAGTCGCAGCACGCCGTTGGCTCGGGTTCTGTCGAACTCCGAACACGGCCACATCATCGGAACATGCCACGCATACGCAGGCAAAGCTAGATGTCACTCTGGCCCGTTTCGGTTTTCCCGAACCGAGTTTCGTCCCGCGACCGGCCGGGCGGGAGCGTTCCGAAAAGTGCATCCGCCACGAGCGAGCTCATCCTCCACAACGCTCTGGACGACTTCGGCCCGTAGAGCCCGCCAGAGCCCCTTGTTAAGGAATCGTCGGCGCCGGGACACCCGGACACGGAGCAACCTGATGCAAATTCGAATCGGAGTCTCATGAGTATCGTCGGAAAACAGCCGCACCGCCGAGCTCGTCGTGGTTCGAGCCGGGCGCCCGACGACCACCCCCACGGTATCGAGGAGCCCAACATGACGCTCGATCAAATGTTCGAAGGTTTCCGAAAAGCTTCCCTCTCTTCGCTGCAAATGCAGCAAGAAATGTTCAAGCAATGGACGCAGCAATGGCCGGCGACCACGCCGAGCTCCGCGGGCATTTCGACCGATTGGCTCCAGAAGATCCAGAAGCGTTGGATCGAGTTCATGACCGAATCGCTCGACCGACATCGCTCTAGCCTCGATTCGCTCTATCGGGCGCTCGTGCAAGTCGTCGAAGAGGGGGCGCGCCTCTCGGACGCCAAGACCCCCGACGATTACCGACGCACGACGGAGGCCGTTCGCCAGAAGCTCATCGCGACTTTCAAGGAACACTCGGAGACGCAGATTCGAGAGTTCCAGAAGAACGCCGAGAAATGGTTCGAGGTGTTTCCGATTGCCTGACGAGGAGGCGAGCGAATCCACATGTCGACCGACGAACTTTCCGCCCAACTCTGGGATCCTCGCCTCTGGCGGAAGCTCTGGTTCGATGCCCTGACCCAAGCTTTCGACGGATATCTCCGATCCACCGCCTTCCTCGAGGCCATGCAGCAGGGCGTCCGGACCATGGCCGTGCGTCTGCCGAGCGAACGACCCAGCGAGCAAACGACGGTCAAGAGGCCGTCGAGGCGCCCCCCCAAACGACTCAAGTAATCGAGAGAGACTTGCCACGATGACAACCGCGATCGCCATCCCCGTTTCCACGCACACACGTCTCGAACCTCTCGAAGTTCCCAGTTTCAGCTTGCTCGGCAAGAAGGCCCTGGTCACCGGGGGCTCACGCGGCATCGGTCGAGCTTGCGCGCTGGCGCTGGCGGCGGCCGGCGCCGACGTCGCCGTCGCTTCGAGCCCGGCCGGAACGGCTCCGGCCGAGAGCGTCTGCGATCAGATCCGCGAGATGGGCCGGCGCGCGGAGGCCTATTCGTTCGACGTCACCAGGCAGAGCGATGTACAGACCATGTGTTCGCGCGTGAGGAGCGACTTCGACTCGGTCGACATTCTCATCAACAACGCCGGCGTCACCCGCGATCGCAGCTTCCGCAAGATGGATCGCGACGCGTGGGACGAGGTGATCAACGTCAATCTGACCAGCGTCTTCGACGTCACGCGGGTTTTCATCGACGCCATGGTCGTTCGCGGTTGGGGCCGCATCATCAACATTTCCAGCGTCGTCGGGCGCATCGGAAACATCGGGCAATCCAACTACGCCGCCGCCAAGGCGGGGCTCATCGGGTTCACCAAGACTCTGGCACGCGAGTACGCACGCAAGGGCGTTACGGTAAACGCCATCGCGCCCGGCTTCGTGAAGACGCGCATGCTCGACGGCGTCCCCGACAAAGCCATGGCGACGGTGCTCGACATGACCCCGGTAGGGCGCCTCGGAGATCCGATGGAGATCGCGGCAGGAGTCGTCTATCTCGCGTCGCCCTCGGCTGGCTTCATCACCGGCCACGTACTCGACATCAACGGCGGGCTCGCGATGTGATGGGCTTCGATCAGCAAACGGCCTTTCTCGCTGCGCAGCAGCGAAACTGGCAGCGCTGGTGGAGCGTCCCGCGCGCTGTTGAAATCGCTCTCGAGACTCGCATCGGCACCTCGCCCCACGACGTCGTGCTCGAAATAGGCACACTGCGGCTGCTCCGCTATCGGCGGGAGACGCCGGCAGTCTACGCCGAACCGGTGCTCTTCTGCTACGCGCTCATCAATCGGCACTACATCCTCGATCTTCAATCCGACAAGAGCGTGGTACAGCGCTACCTCGACCAAGGGTTCGACGTCTACATGGTCGATTGGGGCGTCCCCACCGACGCCCATCGCCACATGTCGTTGAGCGACTACGTTCGCGGTCTCCTCGGCAAGGTGGTGGCCTTCATCGTCCGGCAGCATCACCGTAAAGATCTCCACCTGCTCGGCTATTGCATGGGAGGAACGCTCGCCGCGATGTTCACGGCTCTCTACTCCGATCGCATCAAGTCGCTCACCATCATGGCCGCGCCCATCGACTTCAGCGGCCGCGACGCGCTCTTGAGTCTCTGGACCGATTCGAAGTATTTCGACGTCGACGCCTTCATCGACGCCAACGGAAATTGCCCGGCGCTGTTTCTACAGTCGTGCTTCTTGTTCATGAAACCGATTCAGAACATCGCGGAAAAGCAGCTAGCGCTCTTCGAGCAGCTCGACGATCCGCGCTTCGTCTCCAACTACTTCGCCATGGAATCTTGGGTCAATGACAACATCCCCGTGGCCGGCGAGACGTTTCGGCAGTTCGTCAAGCACCTCTACCAGGCAAACCAGTTGGTACGAGGCGAGCTTCGACTGGGCGGGAGCCGCGTCGACCTGGCTCGCATCGTTTGCCCGCTCCTCGTGCTGACGGCCACGAACGACCACTTGGTGGCGCCTCGATCGACGGAAGGCATCGTCCCCCACGTTGGCTCTCGAGACGTGAAGAGCATGTCGATCGACGCAGGCCACGTCGGCCTGGTCGTCGGAGGCAAAGCCCACAAGACCTTCTGGCCAAAGGCCACGCGCTGGCTCGCGGACCGCTCGACGCGGCCGGCGAGGTCGACCCCGGCGAAAAGAAGACTGCGCCTCGACGTGCGCGCGACGATCCGCGCCACGTAGTCGACAATCACGCTTCATGACGATACGGCAGGAGACAGAAACAGATGCGACGCACACCTCGTAGTCGAGTCGCCATTGCGTGCCAAGGCGGCGGCAGTCACACGGCGTTTACAGCGGGCGTTCTCGAAGGGCTTCTCGGCGACATTCCCGAGGAGGTCGAAGTGGTCGCGTTGAGCGGCACCTCGGGCGGAGCATTGTGCGCCGCCCTCGCGTGGGACGGGCTCTTGAGAGAGGAGCCGCAAAGAGCCGTCCGCAAGCTCGAGAGCTTCTGGGAGTCGATTGCGGCGACCGAGCCGTGGGAGCAAGTACTCAATCAGTCGCTCATCAACGTCATGAGTCTTCGGGACCTGATGGTGCTGCCCGAGGTGAGCCCCTACCACCTGCCGGCGTGGGGCGAGGAGCAATTCCGCGGCATCTTGAACGAGCACTTCGACTTCCCCGAGCTGCGCAAGCTCGCTGCCAGGCCCGGCGCGCCGCTCTTGCACATCGGCGCCGTCGAGGTGCTCACCGGCCACTTTGCGCTCTTTACCGGCGAAGAGCTCTGCGCCGAGTGCCTAATGGCATCGGCGGCCATCCCCGAGCTATTTCGCGCGGTCACCATTCCCGGGCGCGGCGTGTTTTGGGACGGTCTTTTCTCGCAGAACCCGCCCATTCACGATCTCACCGACCACGACATCGGCGAGCTCTGGGTCATCCAGATCAATCCGAGCACGTGCGCGCAGGTGCCCACCGAGACCCACGAGATCCTCGACCGCCGCAACGAGCTCTCCGGAAATCTTTCGATGGAACAAGAGCTCAAGTTCATCGAGATGAACAACCGAGCCATCGCCGAAGGCAGGCTCAGACAGCCCAAATACGGCCCCATTCACATCGCTCGCATCCCGCTCGACCGAGATCTGGGCTATCGATCGAAACTCGACCGTCGGCCCGAGTTTATCAGAGAGCTGAGGGAGTATGGGAAGACGAAGGCTCGGTGGTTCTTGCAAGAGCGCTCATCGCGAAAACACGCCATGCGCGCGCAGGGGACGTCGACTTCGAGCGCATCGAGACAACCGCAGTACCGAAGGCAATAGGGCAAAGACACATTACCACGGCCATACGCAGCAGTGCCTGCGGAGGCGGGAGAATCAATGGGCATTCGAATCACGGGAGTCGGAGCGTACGTGCCCGACCAGCGAATCACCAACGACGATCTTGCCCGGCGAATCGACACCTCGCAAGAGTGGATATCGACTCGAACCGGCATTCAAGAGCGACGCATTTCGGCAGAGGGCGAGGCTCCCAGCGACATGGCTCGGATCGCGGCGCTCCGCTGTCTCGAACATGCCGGGGTCGACAAAACGGCGGTCGATCTCATCATCGTCGCGTGCGCCTCGCCCGACCAGGTCCAACCCGCCGTCGCCTGCTTGGTGCAGGAGAAACTCGGGATTGCCGAAGGACGGTGCCCAGCGTTCGATGTCAACTCGGTGTGCGCGGGGTTCGTGTTTGCCTTGAGCGTCGCGCAGGGGATGATGCTTTCGGACCCTTTGCAATTTCGGAACGTGCTCGTCATCGGGACCGACGCCTTCTCCAAAATTCTCGACTGGAACGACCGGCGGACGTGCGTCTACTTCGGCGATGGCGCCGGGGCGGTCTTGTTGTCGCAGACGAGCACGGACGATGCCCGCTTGCACTTTCGGCTGGGGAGCGACGGTCGAGGCAGCCATCACATCGAGGTGCCCGCCGGCGGAACGCGCCTGCCGGTCGACGCGGCCGTCCTCGAGAAGCGCTCGAACAAGTTCCGCATGGATGGGCCCAAGGTCTGGGATTTCGCGACCGCGATGGTTCCGGAGACCATCGGCGCCCTCCTTCGCGACCGCGATCTGACGCCGGCCGACCTCGACTTGCTGGTGCTCCACCAGAGCAACCTGCGCATGATCGAACAGATCATGCAGACGCTCGGCCTCGGCATGGACCGCACCGTGACGACGGTAGAGACTTATGGCAACACCGCCGCCGCGAGCATCCCGATCACCTTGCAGAAAGCGGTCGAGACGGGACGCTTGCGGCCCGGATCGCGCGTGCTGCTATGTGGATTCGGTGGCGGTTTGTCGTGGGGAGCCGCTCTGCTCGACTGGTAGGCCAAGAGCTTGCCGCGGTCTGGTGCACGGATTGCTTCTTGACTCCGCATGCACCTTCGCCGTCTGCGCAAGCTCTTCCATGACCCCATCTGGTTCGTTCTTCTCGGCGCCGTCGTCTCGGGTGCCCTCGCGGGGCACGTATTCGCGCGCGAAGAGAACAGCGATGCCGTCCCCATCCTCTTGGGCAAGGCGTGGAACGCGGACTCGACCGAGACGCGCGCCGTGCTCGGAACCATTTTCGGGTTCCTGGCGACCATCGTCGCGCTCGTCTTGTCGCTCAACGGCGTGATCATCAAGTCGGCGTCGTACCAATACTCGCCGCGGCTCGTTCCGCTCTATCTCCGAAACGCGCCCCTTCGCCGCGCGCTGCCGGTCCTCGCGTTTCTGGGGGCCTATCTCATAGCCGCGCTCCGCGAGCTCGGACTCTTGGCCGACGACTTGGTGCGGCCGCGGTTCGTCGTCTCGGGCGCCGTGGCGGTTCTGTTCGTCGGCATCTTGTTTCTCGTCGTCGAACTCATTCGAACGTTCCGGTTCATTCGCGTGGAGCGGGTGCTCGGGCTCGTCCGCGACGCCACATTCGCCGCGGTAAGGCGCGTTCGGGGCCGCGTGGACCGCCTGGCGCTCGACGCTGACGCTTCGCTCGAGCTGCCGCTCGACGCCACCGCGCTCGTCGCGCGATCGCCGGGCTACCTGGTCGACGTCCACCTGCGGCGCCTCGCACGGATCGCTCGGAACGCGCGCGTGCGAGCACGCATCTGTCACGCAATTGGCGACTACGTCGACGAAGGCGGCGTCATCGGCTGGGTCGCATCGGACGACGGGCGCCCGGTAAGCGCCGCCTTGACGCGCGAGCTGGCGCTCACCCTCGTCGTCAGCGCCGTGCGCGAGATCGACTATGACCCGGCTCTCGGCATTCGCATCATCGTCGATGTCGCCAATCGCGCCCTGTCGTCTTCCGTGAACGATCCGTACACGGCCCGTCAAGCGTTGAACCAGCTCCGCTCGGTGCTGCGCCACGTGGCGCGCCTTCCGCTTCGAGATTGGAACGTGGTCGACCACGACGGCAAGGTTCGCGTTTCGGTCATGGCCCCTCGGCTGCGCGAACTCCTCGACACCGCCGTCCGTGGCCCGCTTTACTACGGGGCAGACCACCCCGACGTACTCGAGGGGTTGCTCGAGCTCGTGCTCGAGGTGGGATGGGTCGCTCGCGACGCCGAAGATCGGGACGCGACCCGCGCGTTGCTCGAAAAAATCGACGGCTTGGCCGAGGAGTGCGAGCTCGATCCCGACCGCCTCGAGCGCCTCCGCGCGGACGCGGCCCCCGTTCGACGCGCGCTCGCCTCGAGCGGCCCTCCTCACCAGCACGGTTGACTAGTGCCGTTGGCCAAAGTCTGGTCAGACTTTCGCCAAACCCGCGCTCCGCGCGGAGGCGGCTTCGCCGCCCGGCACTATCTCTTGTCTTCGGGGGCTTCGCCCCCGCCCCGCCGGAGCAAGTCCGGATCGGGGCCTCACCCCCACGGCACCTCCGGCGCCGATCTTCGCGATCCTCTTACCTCCTGATCTCTGCCCGGACTTCGGCCGCCCGGCACTAGTTCCCCACGGGCGGATGATCCACCCACGCCGGATGAAACGCAGCAGGCTGTCGTACGCGTCGTCAGCTACGCAGACGGGCCGTTCCCTTCCTAGTGCAGGGTCCGCGCCATCGTTCCCAATTTGCCATGCCAAATTGAGAAGTGAAGCAGGAAGGGGTCCCCCCGACGTTCGTGACTTGACAGGTATGCCGGCATGGCAAGTATCCACGCTCTCGAATCTTGGGGGCCGGATTTTCGCCCGCG
>DATEMX010000629.1:0-4266 GCA_035275365.1 Polyangiaceae bacterium
GAGCGTCGACGCATCGGTCGCGAGCTTGGCGTAGCTCGCCGTGAGCGAGAGGTACGGCTCGACGCGACCGAGCGGCAGGTGGATGCCTGCTTCGGCGCCGAGCGTCCAGAGGTTCCACGAGCTGAAATGGCCGATGCGAAAGCGCGGTCCGATGGTCAAGAAGATGAGGCGAAGCCCCGCGCCAGCGCCGAAGAAGGCGCCGTTCGACGTGCTCTCGACGGTCTCGGGCAACAGGTTGCTCGTGCTCAGCGTGCGAAGGCCCACCGTTTGGTAGCCGCCTTCGATGTTGAGGTAAACGAACTCGAGGCCGTGCGAGAAATCTTTGCCGCGTGTTTCTTCGGACGACGACGCATCGAGCGACGACGATGTCGACGGCAACGGCAACGGCGATGCGGCGGAGGGGGGCGGCGTCGATGCTAGCGCGGCGCTCGGATCGGTCGACGTGGGGGCCGAGGGCGGCAAGTTCGGATCAGGGCTCGAGGGGCTCGACGACGGCGTCGTCGGCGCTGCTGCGGGCGCCTCTACGTGCGACGGTTCGGACGAGCTCTGCGCGACCCCGGCGTCGCCCGGAACCGCCGCGAAAGCGTTGCTCGCGAAATAGACGAGAGCCAACGCCGAAGCAGCTTTCGTGACCATCCTCCCGAGCGTATCACGCGCGCCGAGCTCAGAAATCGCTCAAGTAGACGATCTCCGGTCCGCGCCGCGGCCGGATAATACTGTTGTGCGTACATCGGCGGGTAGTATTGCGCCGCGTAACCGGCGTCATACGTGGGGCGCCGTGAACGCGGGGGCCCCTGGTGCTTCGTTTCGGCGCGCGCCGAAGACGCGGTCAGCGTGACCGTTGCGGCGAGAATGGAGAGATCGGCGAACTTCGCCAGAGCACGACGTATGCGCAATCCGTAAGGATACGAACGGTCGCGCGCGGTCGTCTAAAGGCCTCCGCCACGCGTCGGTCATCGGCGTCTGGAGCCCACCGACGACCGAGATCGGCGCAGCGGCCTAGGCTATTGCCCCGACTGGCGATCGAGCTCGATGGGCGCCGACGGATTGGCGGGAATCGTGCGGACGCGCTCGAACTCTTTTTCGGGGTTGTACACGATGACTTCACCGAAATGCGAGAGCACGGGACCGATGCGCTCGGCGTCGCCCGCGACGGCGATGACGGCGTGCCCTTCGCGCACGTGTTCGGCGATGGCCTTCTGCGCGCCTTCCGCCTTCACTTCGCGGATTTCCTTGCGGTAGGCGTCGTAGTAGTCGTCGGGTAGGCCGAGGGCGCGCAGCGAGACGGCCATGTCGGTGACCGAGCCGATGGTCTCCATGCGGACGGCGAAGATATCGGCGAGGTAGCGACGCGCGGTGTTGAGCTCCTCGTCGCTGGCGGGCTCCGACGCGATGCGCTTCAAGTTGTCGAGGAGCGCCTGTACGGCGAGGCCCGTCTTGGCCGTTTGCGTGCCCGCGTATGCGGTAACGGGAACGGGCCCGTGCGCGAGCTCACCGATCGACGAGCGCGTGTTGTAGGCGAGCGAGCGCTTCTCGCGGACGTCGAGGAAGAGCCGGCCGGAGACGCCTCCGCCGAGGATTTGGTTGGCCACTTTGACCGACGTCCACCCGTCGTCTTTGCGCGAGGGGCCGAGGGCGCCGACGTAGATGTCGCTCTGTGCGCTCTTCGGCCTGTCGGCGAGCAAAATCTTGAGGCGCTCGGGAGGCGTTGCTTCGGCGAAGGCCGCCTCCGGTGCCTCGCCGCCCTTCCAGCTTCCGAAGGCGCGAAGGACGCCCTTCTTACTGGTCTCGACGTCGATGTCACCGCCGATGACGATCTCGGTGTTCTTGGGCGTGAAGTTCTTGCGGTAAAAATCTTTGCACTTCTGCGTCGTGATCTTGCCGAGCTCGCTGGGAACGGCGTCGTAGGAGGCGTAGGGGTGGAGTCCCGTCGGCAAGCGGTAGAGCTCTCGCCACAAGAGCATCGTCGCGGTCCATTGCCCGCTCGACTTCGCCTTGTCGGCAACCTTTTGCACTTGGCGCTTCTTCAACTTGCCGAACTCTTGCTCGTCCCAGCGGGGCTCTCGCACCACCGTGCCGAGCAAGTCGATGGCTTCGTCGAACCGCGTCTTAGCGACGGCGAGCGAGAGGATCGTGCTGTCGGGCGAGACCTCCACGCCGAGATCGGCGCCGAGCGTCTCGATCTTGGTGAGTAGATCTTTGCTCGAGTAGCGACCGGCGCCACCTTCCTTCAGCATCTTCGCCGTCATATTGGCGAGGCCGGTGGCGTCGCCGTCGGCGGCATTGCCGCTCCGGACGAGGACGCGGATTTGCACGATGGGAAGCGTGCGGGCTTGCAATACGTCGAGGCCGAGGCCGCTCGGGAGCTCCTGGTGCTCGATCTTCGGAAAAGGCGTCTCGTGCGCTGGGCCGGCCTCGGGCGGCGCTTCGCGGGCGGGTTCGAGCGGCTGCTCTTTGGGTGCCTCGGCCGCGGGGGCTTGCGGCATCGTCGGGCTGGCGGGCGCTTGGGTGTGGCAACCGGCGACGAAGAGGCCGAAGCTCACGCTAGCGAGCGCGAGCGAGGCCGATAGGGAACGGCGCGAGTTCATGGGGCCTCCTTTTTGTGCTTGGGCTTGTGCTTGCCGCCTTCTTTTTCCTTGCCGAGAGAGCTCTTCTTGACGGTGGTCTTCGCCTTCGGCGTTTGCGGATGCGGAGCGGCGTTGGTGGTGACGGGCGCGCGCGGCGTGTCGACCATGCCCGTGGGCCGAACCTCGACGGTGGTGCGACGCGACGGAGCCATGTATTTGGCGATGACGCGCCGGATGTCTTCTTTGGTCACGGCGAAGTAGTTGGCCGGCTCGCCGTTGAGGAGGCGCGCGTCGCCCCAGAAGAGCTCGTATTGACCGAGCCGCGTGGCGCGCTGGATGTTCGATTGGAGGCCGAACAAGAACGCCGCCTCCGTGCGGTTTCGCACTTTCGTCATCTCCGCGTCGGTGGGGCCGTCTTTGGCGAGCGCGTCGATGATGGCGTCGGTGGCCTTGGCGGTGTCGGAGAGCCGTGCGCCCTCGGCGAGCTTCACCTCGAGGCCGAGCATATCGGGCCCCCTGTGCTCGTCGGTCCAGCCAGAAACTTCTTGGGCGAGCGCCTTGTCGCGGACGAGCTTCTGATGGAGGCGCGAGCTCTCACCGTCGCTCAAGATGGCGATGGCTTGCTCGAGCGCGTAGTGATCGGCGTCGCGGGTGGGAGGGATCGCCCAGCCGTAGAAGAAAGCCGGCGTCTTCGCGTGCGCGTCTTCGAGCGTGGCCGAGCGAGGGCTCGTCTGCTCCGGCATGGGCGGCGGCTCGTAGGGGATGACCTTCTCCTGCCGCTTGCCCGTGTCGAAGAAGCGGTGCACGAGCTGCATGGCCTCGTCGGGATCGAAATCGCCCGCGATGGAGAGCACGGCGAGGTTCGGCGCGTAGTAGCTGTCGTGGAACGACCGGACCCACTCGAGTTGCGCATTGTCGAGATCTTGCATCGAGCCGATGGGGTCGTGCTCGTACGGCCAATAGCCTTGGAACACGAGCTCCGACAGGCGAATCTGCGCGGGCGCGTAGGCCACGTTGGAGACGCGCATGCGATACTCTTCTTGCACGACCTTGCGCTGGTTCTCGAAGTTCTCCGTGGAGACGTCGAGCGACTTCATGCGGTCGGCCTCGAGCCACAAGGCGAGGGGAAGCTCGTTCGACGGGAGCATCTCGAAGTAGTTGGTGCGATCGCTCGACGTCGTGCCGTTGAGGTTGCCGCCGTGTGACGACACGAGCTTGAAGTGCTCGCCCTTGGGGACGTTGGCGCTGCCTTCGAACATCATGTGCTCGAAGAGGTGCGCGAACCCCGAGCGGCCGCGCTCTTCGTTGCGCGAAGCCACGTCGTAAGTCACCGCCACGGCGATGGTCGGCGACGTATGATCGACGTTCATGATGACACGCAGGCCGTTGTCGAGAGTGGCCTTTTGAATGGCGAGCGACAGCGCCTGCACCGGGGGCGCGCTGGGTGCGGCGGGGCGTGCGGCGGGCGCCTTCGGGGCGTCGCCCTCGGGCTTGTCGGTCGGCTTGGGCGGCGGGGTGCCGCCTTTTCCGGCTGGTGCGCTGGCGGGGCCCTTTTGAGCGTGTGCGGCGGGCCGGTCGTTCTTGTGTTGGGGTTTGGCGTTGGCGTGGCCCGCGGCGAACATCGCTAGCGCGGGTGCGAACAGGGAGAACGTTCGAAGCGGTCGCATCGTCAATGACCTCGGCGGCTCGGGGCTTAGCA
>DATEMX010000630.1:0-3268 GCA_035275365.1 Polyangiaceae bacterium
CTCCCTCGGGTACACCCTTCTCTACCTGGGCATCCTGGTGCTCCTGCCGTTGTCGGCGCTCCTCTTGCGCACGACGTCGCTCGGGCCCGCGGCGTTCTTTCACGTCGTCACCAGCGCTCGGGCCCTCGCGGCTTACAAGCTCACCTTCGGCGCGTCGGCGATCGCCGCGTCGATCAACGCCACGATGGGCCTGCTTCTGGCTTGGGTGCTCGTTCGCTACCAATTTTTCGGTAAGGCGCTCGTCGACGCGCTCGTCGACCTTCCCTTCGCGCTCCCCACCGCCGTGGCCGGCATCGCCATGACGACGGCCTATGCACCGAAGGGCCTGCTCGGCGCGCCGCTCACGCGGATGGGGATCGACGTCGCCTTCACGCCGCTCGGCGTGGTCGTCGTCCTCACGTTCGTCGGTTTGCCCTTCGTGGTACGCACCGTCCAGCCCGTCCTCGAAGATCTCGACCCGGATCTCGAAGAGGCCGCCGCCGTTCTCGGGGCGACGCGGTTTCAGGCCTTCGTCCACGTGATCTTCCCCGCGCTCTTGCCGCCCCTCTTGACGGGCTTCGCGCTCGCCTTCGCGCGCGCCCTCGGCGAATATGGCTCGGTCGTCTTCATCTCCGGCAACATGCCCATGAAAACGGAGATCGCTCCCCTTTTGATCGTCACCAAGCTCGAGCAGTACGACTACGCCGGAGCAACGGCCATCGCCGCGATGCTGCTCTTCGCGTCGTTCGGCGTCTTGCTCGTGGTCAACGTTCTGCAGCGCTGGTCGCGGAGATCTCAGCCATGAGCGCCGTCGCTCCCGCGGTCCGTTCGGTCGCGAGCCGCCGTCAAGCGGGCGTCGCCTCCGAGCACCCCTTGATGAGGTGGGTGCTCACCGGCGTCGCCCTCGCGTTCGTCGGGCTCTTCTTGCTCGTTCCCCTCGTCATCGTCTTCTCCGAGGCATTCGCCAAGGGACCGGCGGCTTACTTCAAGGCCATCTTCGCCGACGAGGCCTTCGCGGCGATCCGCCTGACCTTGCTCACCGCCGTCATCGTCGTGCCTCTCAACTTTTCTTTCGGCATCGCGGCCGCGTGGCTCATCGCCAAGTACGATTTCTGGGGCAAGAGCGTGCTGCTCACGCTCATCGACCTGCCGTTCAGCGTCTCGCCGGTCATTTCGGGCCTCATCTTCGTGCTCCTCTTCGGCGCGCAGGGCTGGCTCGGACCATTCCTCGGCGAGCACGACGTCAAGGTCATCTTCGCCGTCCCCGGGATCGTCATCGCCACGACCTTCGTCACCTTTCCGCTCGTGGCCCGCGAAGTGCTCGCCGTCATGCAGGCGCAAGGCAGCGATCAAGAAGAAGCGGCGTTCATGCTCGGCGCGAGCGGCTGGCAAATCCTCTACCACGTGACGCTGCCCAAGATTCGATGGGGCGTCCTCTACGGCGTCATCCTCTGCAACGCCCGCGCAATGGGCGAGTTCGGCGCGGTGTCGGTCGTCTCGGGGCACATTCGGGGCGAGACCAACACGATGCCGCTCGAGGTGGAGATCCTCTATAACGAGTACAGCTTCGTGGGCGCCTTCGCCGTTGCCTCGCTGCTCACGCTGCTGGCGGTGGTGACGCTCGTCTTCAAGAAGATCGTCGAGAAGATTTCGCATCAACGCGACAAGCGGCAACGAGGGGCAAGGGTGGCGACGAGCGCCACCGAAAGAGCCCAAGCGCCGCAGGAAGCCAGCGGAACATGAGCGTCACGGTTTCAGGTCTCACCAAGCGATTCGGACCTAAGAGCGAGGCGGCGGCGGCCGCCGACGTGTGCTTCGAAGCTCCGACCGGCCGCATCACGTCGCTCCTCGGCCCTTCGGGTTCAGGCAAATCGACCGTGCTCCGACTCATCGCAGGGCTCGAAGAGCCTGATCAAGGCCAGATTCACATCGACGGCGTCGACTGTACGACGACTCCGGCTCGTTCGCGCGGCGTGGGCTTCGCCTTCCAGAGCTACGCGCTCTTCCAGCACATGACGGTGAACGACAACATCGGCTTTGGGCTGAAGATCCGCAAAGCACCCCGCGCCGAGATCGCCGAGCGCGTGAACGATCTCTTGGGCCTCGTACAGCTCCAGGGTTACGGCGATCGCTTTCCGAATCAGCTCTCGGGCGGCCAAAGGCAGCGCATCGCTCTCGCGCGCGCGCTGGCCACGCGCCCCAAAGTGCTGCTCCTCGACGAACCGTTCGGGGCCCTCGACGCGCGGGTGCGCGTCGAGCTGCGCGAGTGGCTGGCCGAGTTCCAAGAGAAGACCGGCGTGACGACGCTGCTCGTCACGCACGATCAGGAGGAAGCCTTGGAGCTCTCGGAGCACGTCGTGCTCTTGCAAGAAGGCAAGGTCGTGCAAACGGGCAGCCCCCACGACGTCTACGACAAGCCGGCGACGCCCTTCGTCGCCTCCTTTCTCGGCGGCGCCAACGTGCTCCGCGGCCACATCAAAGACGGCCGCGCCGACATTGGATCGTTCGCCGTCGACGGCCCGCCCGGCTCGCTCAACGGCGCTTCGGTGCGAGCGTTCGTGCGGCCCCACGACATCCGCATCGAAAAGGCCAGCGAGGAGCCCGCTGCCCCGGTGCAGCTCGCCAAGGTCGAGCGCATCACCCGTATCGGCGGGCAGGTGAAGCTGGCCGTTCGCCTCGCGACGGGCGATTCGGTGACGGTGCAGATGCCCAAGACCGAAATCGACCAACTCGGCATCGAGCAAGGGGACCGAGTGATGGTAGACCTCAAAGAAGCGAAGGTGTTCGTGGAGGACTACACCATATGACGATCTTTCGGGACATCGCCGCCACCGTCGGCAAGACGCCCATGGTCGAGCTCCGTCGCATCGGCGCCGGGTTGCCCGCGCGCATCGTGGCCAAGCTCGAGTCGCATAACCCCTGCGGCAGCGTGAAAGACCGCATCGGGGTGGCGATGATCGAGGACGCCGAGCGTCGCGGCGAGCTCGAGTCCGGCATGACGATCGTCGAGTGCACCAGCGGCAACACGGGCATCGCGCTCGCGTTCCTCGCGGCGTCGCGCGGGTACCGGCTCATCCTCACGATGCCCGAGCGCATGTCCGCGGAGCGCGTTGCGCTGCTCCGCTATCTCGGCGCCGAGGTGGTGCTCACGCCCGGCACGTTGATGCGCGAAGCGCGCCTCTGCGCCGACGAGCTCGCCAAGACGATCCCGGGGTCCATCAAGCTCGAGCAGTTCGACAACCCGGCCAACCCCGAGATTCACCGGCGCACCACCGCGGTCGAGATCTGG
>DATEMX010000631.1:0-2020 GCA_035275365.1 Polyangiaceae bacterium
GTTGAGGCGGATCAGCGCTCCGCGACCGTCGATGGCGAAGAGGGGCGATGGGGCGTTGGTAGAAGACGCGCCGACGATCGGCGCCTTGCCAAAACCAAAGCTGCCCGAATAGTAGCCGCCGGCGCGAATGCCGCCGTCGGCCGCGAGCACGCGCAGCGTCTTGTCGAGCGGGGCGAGCAAGCCGTCGTTGCGCAGGATGGCGGCGCCGGCACCTTCCATCGGCCAGTACCATTTCGGAATGACCGAAGGGGGCATCTCATAGCGCGCGATTCGCGCCGGCACGTCGCTCACGTCGTACATCGACACCGTGGCGCCGTTGGCATCTTTGCCATAGAGCAGCAAATCGCGCCGATTGTCGCCCGTCCAGTCGGCGCTGAGGAGGGTCGTGCTTTGTTCGGTCGTTACGCCGAGCTTCCAGTCGGAGAACGTCACCGGCTCCGCGTTCAGCAGGCTCCACTGT
The DNA here is from genome assembly GCA_035275365.1 of Polyangiaceae bacterium. Classification (GTDB taxonomy): domain Bacteria; phylum Myxococcota_A; class Polyangia; order Polyangiales; family Polyangiaceae; genus DASWDH01. Next base: position 461 of record DATEMX010000631.1, read on the forward strand.
CGTTCGGTGTTCGGCGTCGCCGTCGGTCGAAATGACCATGCCGTCAGGGTGGTGCCATCCATTGCGAGAACGAGGGCGCCACCGACCTGATCGACGGGGGCGACCGCGACGGCGCGCAACGCGATCGTGCCGCGGATCGCTCCCGTGGCGGCGTCGAGGATATGGGTCGTCCAGACGCCGCTACCGTCCTTGCCCGCGGCTACCATCTCGAGCGAACCGTCGCCGTCGAGATCGAAAAGGGCGTTCGGCGGGACTTTCAGATCGCCGGCTTCGAACGTCCCGATGTTGCGCTGCCAAAGCACCGACAACGAGGGGCTCGGCGTCGCAACATAGTGGAGGGCAAACACGCGCCGCGCTCCACCGCCTGCCCCTTCGTTCACATTTTGCGTACAGATCAGCTCCGTGCCGGGGGTATTGTCGACGTTGGCCGCGACGCAGGTCGATAGCTGTAAGCGGGTGCCCAGCGACGGCGTGCTCGCCAAGACTTGTCCGGTGGCGCCGCTCATGACCTTGACTGAGTCTTCGTTGGCATCGCTGAGCTCCGGTTTGTTGTCGCCGTCGCCGTCGAAGACCGTGACGGTGTGCGCGCCGCAGCCGATGGGATCAGCGCTCCAGAGCAAGGTCGTGCCGCCGAAACCAGCGGCGAACGAGTGCGCGTAAGTCCACGGGCCGGTTTTCGTGACTGCGCAACAACCGCACTCCTTGACGATGAGGTCCGGCTTGTTGTCGCCGTTGAGGTCGGCGATACGCACGCCGACGATCGCCGCCATTTCCCCATCGGGCTCGGTCCAGACGCGGGCCCCGTCGGAGACTCGAAAAATCATCACGTGGTCGAGCGTCGCCCCAACGATCTCCTGCTTGCCGTCCCGATCAAAATCATCAATCGCGTAGAGCGAGGTGAGGCCGAGAAGCGGGGTTCGCCAAAGCTCTCGACCCGACGATGTCCAGGCGATCATCCTTCCGCCTTCGAGGAGGGCGATGTCGGCGACACCATCGCCGTCGAGATCGTGCGTAAGCAACGCGCTCGCCGCGATATCCCCGCCGAGATAGGCCCGCCAGCCTACGGTGGGGCTCGTGATGTTGCTCTTCCCGGGCGAGGCCGACGTTCGCTTGGCGTCGTGTTGCGCCATGGGCCAATCCGCCGTCGCTCTGCCAGCCGCCGCAAGAGAAAGGAGCGTGAGCAACAAAGCGGTCAAATGCTCGTGACGCCAACGAAAGCCGTTCATTCGTCCTCTCCTCCGTGCCCCCGAGGTTCAGTTGCCGCCCGTGCGAAGGGGTTCACGGAAGCCCGCGCGAAGCGTATACAACTTCCCATGGTGCGCCCATCCTACACGTTTAGGCCCTTGACTTTGCCATGGTTTTGTTCGCCCCCGCTTCGCATGGGCTCACCGGGTGTGCCGCGGGGCGATGCCCTGATGACGCGCTTGGCAACGGGTCGCCCTCGGTCTACCAGTCGATGAAAATCGTTCATCTGATCACGGGGCTTGGTTCCGGCGGTGCCGAGATGATGCTGTGCAAGCTGCTCGCCGCCATGAACGTGAATCGGTTCCAGAATTACGT
>DATEMX010000632.1:0-3552 GCA_035275365.1 Polyangiaceae bacterium
TATGGCCACGTCGAGGTGCGTCAAGACGAAGCGGGCCGGACGCGATACGACTGGATCGACGCGCGCACGGTCATCGGTCTGCCTTACGATTCGTTCATCGTGGGGCACGGCACCGATACCGTGAACACGTTGCGGCTGTGGGCGGCGCGGGCCACGCGCGACTTCGATCTGCAGTACTTCAACGAGGGCGATTTCCGGCGCGCCGTCGAAGAAAAAATCGACACTGAGAACATCTCGAAGGTCCTCTATCCCAACGATCAGAGCGACGAGGGCAAGGCGCTGCGTCTGAAGCAGCAATATTTCTTCGTGAGCTGCTCCATCGCCGACATCGTTCGTCGCTACAAGCTCCGGCACGCGACGTTCGACGCCTTCCCCGACAAGGTGGCGATTCAGCTCAACGACACGCACCCGGCCATCGCGGTGGCCGAGCTGATGCGTGTCTTGGTCGACCAGGAGGGCCTCGATTGGGAGGTGGCTTGGTCGATCACAGAAAGAACCTTCGGCTACACCAACCACACGCTCCTCCCCGAGGCGCTCGAGCGCTGGCCCGTGGCGCTCTTCGAGCGGCTCTTGCCGCGCCATTTGATGCTCATCTACGAGATCAATCATCGCTTCATGCGCAAGGTGCACACGCGCTGGCCGGGCGAGTCCGAGCGCCTCGCGCGTATGTCGATCATCGAAGAAGGCGGTAAGAAACAGGTCCGTATGGCGCACCTCGCCACCGTGGGCTCTCACAGCGTCAACGGCGTCGCGCAGTTGCACTCTCACCTCGTCAAAGAACAGCTCATGCCGGACTTTTACGAGCTCTGGCCGGAGAAGTTCAACAACAAGACCAACGGCGTAACGCCGCGCAGGTGGGTGCTCTACGCGAACCCGCGCCTCACCAAGCTCATCTCGTCGCGCATCGGTCGCGGATGGATCGACCGCGATCTGCGGGACCTTTCGCAGTTGAAGGGCCTCGCCGATGACGCGGCATTTCTCGAGCAGCTCGTCGCCGTCAAGCAGGCCAACAAGGCCGATCTGGTGAGCTTGGTCCGGCGTCGCATTGGCATCGAAATGCCCCCGGACGCCATGTTCATCGCGCAGATCAAGCGCTTTCACGAATACAAACGCCAGCTGCTCATCGCGCTCGCCATCGTCGCCCAGTACATCGCCATCAAGCGCGACCCGTCGGCCGCGTTCGTTCCGCGGGCCTATGTCTTCGCGGGCAAAGCTGCGCCTGGCTACGCCATGGCCAAGCTCCACATCAAGCTCATCAACGACATCGCCGCCGTCGTCAACAGCGATCCCGCCATGCAGGGCAAGCTCTCCGTGGTGTTCATCCCCAACTACGGCGTTTCGCTGGCTCAGACTATCATTCCCGCGGCCGACCTCTCGGTGCAAGTCTCCACGGCGGGCAAAGAGGCTTCGGGCACGAGCAACATGAAGTTCGCGCTGAACGGCGCTCTCACCATCGGCACTCTCGACGGCGCCAACGTCGAAATTCGCGAAGAAGTGGGCGCCGATCACTTCTTTCTCTTCGGCCTCGATGCAACGGAGGTCGCAGGGCTTCGCTCTCGCGGGTACGATCCGAGCGGGTACATCGCCAGAAGCGAGGCGCTTCGAGGGTCGCTCGAGCTCATCGCGTCGGGCTTCTTCAGCTACGGTGAGCAGGATCGTTTTCGGCCCATCCTCGACAACCTTGCTCGCTACGATCCCTACATGATCTGCGCCGATTTCGATGCCTACATGAAGTGCGAATCGGCCGCAGCGGCGCTCTACCTCGATCGGCCAGCGTGGTCACGGTGGGCGGTGAACAACATCGCCGGCGCGAGCCGCTTTTCGAGCGACCAAACGATTCGAGAGTACGCCGCCGACATTTGGGGCATCGAACCGGTGAAGGTCGATCTGAGTCCGTTCGGCGATCCTGCTTAGCGAAACGACTGTGGGGTGCGATGGGCTGTGAGGGGTGGAGGTGATCCCCTTGGCGGCTTGGTGGCAATTGAGATCACCTCCAGGCGCCGGCGGTCCATCGTCAAGGCGCGGCCGTCGCGCCGCCGTGCAGAACCTTGCCGGGCGGCATTTCTCGCTCGAAGTAGGCGTCGCGACGCGCTTCGATTTGCCGATTCCAGGCTGCGCTTTCGAGGCGGTAACGTTCGATGGCGAACGCGGCGCGCGCCGCGAGCTCGGTGGCGCAGGCGTCGTGGGCAGGATGGAGGCGATCGATCTCGACGAGAGCGAAGCGGGCTCGCGCGACGGCGGCTTGGCACTCGTCGCCCTTGGCGAACTGAGCTGCCTCGTCGAGGAGCTGCTGAACGTACGCTTCGATGCCCTTCTCCGATCGGTCCATGGCTGCATCGCTGGTGTTCGAGCGAGGGCAGCGCCATCGACCGATAGGCTCTTGGCAAGGCGACCTCTGACTTTTGGCCGGCCCGATCGCGCTCGTGGTGACCTCGGTCGCTATGGCTTATCGAGGGCAAACGTCTTTCTCCGGCGCGTCACCCACGAACGATTGCTCTTGGCACATGACCAGCGTTTTGCCGCGTGGCTGCGCTCCGACGTAGCGAATGATTCGTCGATCGGTCGTCGGGCACTTGGCGACGAGCGCGCACTGCGCCGGATCGTGCGTTTGATTGGGGTCGACATAACACCACCCCGTTGCTCCGCCCGGCGCGTCGGTGCCGTCGAGGCACCTCGCACGGTCGTTACCTTCGAGGCGCGCGATTTCGCAGGCGCACGAGCCGAGGTCCAGAACTTCGCGGGTCTCGAGCTCGGAGCTCAGCCGCGTTCGCCCAGGGAAGCGAGGATCGTCGCAGCGGCACTCTTGCCCCGCCTCGGGCGTGAACGCCTCGACGACGACGCACCTCACGGAGCCGTCGCCGTCGACCAGGAGGGTCCGCGGCAAGCACCGCTGGCGTAGTGACCCGCGCAGGCGTTCGACGATCGCGTCGACCGCGGGGCGGTAGCCGTAGTCGCGTCGCGAAGGGTCGTTCACGTTTGCAGGGCAGATCGACGCGACAATGCCCTGCTCGCCGATGCCTTGGAGGACTTGGAGCTCGCGAACCGCCGGGTAGGCCTTCGCGCGGTATTGGGTGGTGCCGTAGGCGCCGGTCGTCGGATTTTGGCAGAGAGGACTTTGGGTCATGTTTCCGTTGGCGCAGTCGCAGTCCTGGTTCTTCGTTCCATCGCAGTCGCGGGTCTCCGGCAGAGGGAAGGTGCAGGCGTACTGCAGATCGGGAAACGCCGAGCTCGGGTTCCATTCGTGACCGTGCTTTTCGTCGGCAAGGGGCGCCGCCTCGGGGCCGGGGAGGAAAGGCCGCGGCAACGGAGACACGACCATGTGAGGATCACGCGGGGCGATCGGAGGCGATGCGTTGGGAGCGCCGAGGATGTCGCGCCAAACCTCCTTGGCGACGAGCTCCTTGGCGTTGAAAAATCCTTGGGACAGGTCGTTCGCGTCACGCGCGATGTCTTGCCAAGGAACGCCGACGATGGCAGCGAAGTAGACGAGGCTCGCGTCTCGGCTGGGCACGGCGCCCACGGCGCCGGACGCCCCGTAGAAAATCGGGTTTT
>DATEMX010000633.1:0-4476 GCA_035275365.1 Polyangiaceae bacterium
ATTTCTACCAAAAGTCCCACTCATTGCCCGTGCACCTGCTGCTTGCGCAGGCCGAAGTGACGCATCCTGTTCGCGGCATGTCATCAGTAGATCGGGACCGAATACTTATGGCATGAATTTATGGTCCATGGGACTAGTGCCTGCCACCAGAAATGGAGCCCTATTTCTGGTGGCACCGCGCTCTGCGCGGCGCTGCTCCGTTGCGGGCACTATCTCTTCATCTTCGGGGGCTTCGCCGCCGCCCCGCCGGGGCAAGCTCAGAACGAGGCCCCACCCCCACGGCACCTCCGGCGCCGAACCAACAGGGTCGGACTTCGGGTGCGCGACGCTAGCCGGGCGAACGAGAGATCTCCACGAGCTCAACGTTTGAAGAGCTTACCGATTCCCGAGAGGACGCCGGTATCCTTCTTTCCTGCCGGCGTCGAAGAACGCCTCGGCGGTGTCGAATTGCGACCCGGAGGGTTCGACTTGCCAGTGCTCGGCGGTGTGGATCGGCGCGAAGCGGGCGTCGATCGTCGCCCGTCTTTGGCCCTGCGCATCTCGTAGACGCGGACCTCGCGCGCAGCGTCGAGGTTCTTCGGATTGAGCTCGTAGGCCGCGCGAAAATCCATCATGGCGGCGTCGATCTTGCCGATGCGCTTCCTCAAGCGTGCGCGGCAGAAGTACGCGCGTTCGCAGCGCTCGCTCCTGTCGATGGCGCTGTCGCAGAGCTTGATGAGGTCGTCGACGGGGGCGTCGGCGGCTCGCTTCGAGAGCTCGAGCGTGGCGAAGAGCGCGATGTAGTCGGCCTGCTCCGGATCGGCGTTGTAGGCCCGCATGATGAACTCGGCGGCGGCGGGGTCGCGCTTTTTCCAGAGGATTTCAGCGCGCTGGAAATCGGTGGCGGCGTCGATGATCTGCTGAATTTGTTCGGCTTCTTCGTGCGTGCCGCCGCCGCCCTTCATGACCTCGACGTAGCGCGCGCGTCGCGACGGGTCGGAGAGCGTCTCGAAAGCCTCGCTCATCCGCGCGAACACCTTCGAGGCGGCGTCTCGCGCATCGGCGATTTCGGAGGGAAGGCGATCGGGGTGCCAATGCTTCGCGAGCGCGTAGTACGCGGTTTGTGCCTCTGCTTCGTTCGACGTCTTGGTGAGACCCAAGATCGTGAAATAGTCTTCGCGATCGATAGCGGCCGCGCGTTCGAGAACTCGCGTGCGGCGGGCCGCCTGCTCGACCGACGGTTCGGCGTGGGCATTCGGCGGCAAAGCTTTTACCTGTGGCGATGCGATCGTCGCCGCAGCAGACGCCCCCGTCGATGTCGTCAGCGTCGCCGCTGGTGCCGGCGGAGCCGCGGCGGCTTGCGACGGATGCCGATCTTCGGGAGGCGCTTCGGCACGCCGCAGTTTCACGCGCGCGAGCGGAACGCCCGAGGACCCCAGGGGAAAGCGCGCCGTATCGCCGAGGCGCTGAATGCCCACGGGAAGGGCGGAGTCCGCGCGATGGTCGAGATGCCGCGTGATGAGCAGCGCGTAAACGACGAGCTTGATGTGCGCCCCGGGCAGAAGGTCGCTCGCGACGAGCGTGCCCAGCGAACAAGCGCGGGCGCGGATGAGATTTACGATCGCCATTTCTTGCGGCGAAAACGCGAAGCGGGTGACATCGCTCTGCTCGTGGAGCTTCAGCGCCATGTCGCCCAGGCGATCGAGCGTGGCGTCGATGAGGGGCTCGTTGCCGCGGGCGCAAACGGCCGCCCACACCGCAGGCAGCGGATCGAGCGGAATGATCTCGGGGCCACCCCAAGATTCGAGCAAGTTCACGTCTTGGTAGAACGCAAACGACGTCGCCGAAGGCAGCGTAAAGACATAGGCCATTTTGCGGATGGCTTGGGCTCGTAGCCCCGCCATCAGCTGGGTTCGATCGATGGCGCCCATCCGCACGAGGTATTCGCCCTGAAGCTCGGTGCCTTCGGCAATGGCCACGAGCGAGGCGTTCAACGCTTCTTCGTCGAGCACGCCGCTCTCGAACAGCACCCGGCCGAGATGATCGCTCGACTCCCCCGTGCGAATCTTGCTCGGCGCGCCCTCGAGGAAATATATGACATGTTCCTCACCCTGGTTCTTGCCGGGGTCGCTGAGGACGATCGAGCCGGTGAGCTGCCGATCGGCGACGTAGACGAGCAAGTGCGCGAACGGGGTTCGCTCCAGCGAACCTTCTGCGGTCGGGGCCTGTCGAGACTCCTCGGTCATCGCGGCGCCCACCTTACCAGAACTCCAAGCGCCGGTCAGAGGGCGCGAAAGCTCTCTTCGGCGGGCGGATAGTTTCGGTCCCACCTGTCCGCGCATGCTACGTTTTTTTCGCCATGGCACGGGCCCATTTGCTGGTGGTCGACGACGAACCGTCGATCCTGACGACGCTTCAAAAGGCGCTGTCCTTGGAAGGTTTCGGGGTCGACGTCGCGGGAGGCGTCAAGATCGCCGAGGAGCGGCTGGGAAAGCGGACCTACGACATGGTCCTCTTGGACGTTTCGCTGCCGGATGGCGACGGCGTGTCCCTGCTCGAGCGGCTGAGGGCGGGAGGCAACGATACACCGGTCGTCATGATGAGCGGGCACGCCACCGTCGACGCGGCCGTACGCGCGACGCGCCTCGGCGCCATCGATTTTTTAGAGAAGCCGCTGTCGACCGATCGCTTGCTTTTGGTGGTCGAAAATACGCTTCGGCTCGTGCGCGCCGAAGAAGAGAGCCGCGCTCTTCGCAAAGCCACGGGGCGCGCGGGCGAGCTCATTGGGCGAGGCCGTGCGATGACGCTGCTCCGCGAGCAAATCGCGCGTGCGGCGAAGTCGAACGCCAGCGTTTTGGTCACCGGCGAGCGCGGGACGGGCAAAGAGCTCGTGGCGCGCGCCGTACACGAAGCCTCTCCCCGCGCGAAGGGCCCGCTCGAAAAGATCAACTGCGCCGCCGTTCCAGGTGAGCTCATCGAGAGCGAGCTCTTCGGTCACGAGGCGGGCGCCTTCACGGGGGCCACCAAACAGCGGCGCGGCAAATTCGAACGCGCGTCGGGGGGAACCATCTTCCTCGATGAGGTGGGCGACATGCCGCTCCCCATGCAAGCCAAGCTGCTTCGCGTCCTCCAAGAGCGGGAAATCGAGCGCGTCGGCGGCAACGAAACCTTCAAGATCGACGTGCGCGTGGTGGCGGCGACCAACCGCGATCTCGTCGAAGCCGCCAAGACCGGCGGCTTTCGCGCCGATCTTTACGATCGGCTCAACGTGGTGCCCCTCGCGCTTCCGCCGCTGCGTACGCGCCGCGAAGACGTTCCCGAGCTCGTGAAGCATTTTCTGGCGCTGGCGACGTCAGCCAACGATCGACCCGGCGTCACGGTGTCCGACGAAGGTTTGGCCGAGCTCACCGCGTATAGCTTTCCGGGCAACGTGCGAGAGCTGCGCAACATCATCGAGCGGCTCGTCATCCTCACCCCCGACGATCGGATCGGCGCCTCCGACGTGAAGAACTGTCTCGGGGATGCCTCTGGCCGCGACACGTCGGGCATGTACCGCCCAGGTGTGCCTTTTCGCGTGCTTGCCGAGGAGTCGGAGCGTTCCATTTTGGAGGCGGCGCTCGCTCATCACGACGGCCACATGGCGAAGGCGGCGCGCGCGCTCGATCTCGAGCGCAGCCACCTCTACAAGAAATGCAGAGCGCTCGGACTTCGCAACGCCAAAAGCGACGACGAGGAGACGCCCCCCTAGCGGCATCTCCGGCGCCGAACGAACCCCGCGCCAAACAGGGTCGGACTTCGGGTGCGCGGCACTAGCGCTTCTTGAGCAGCGCGCGGAAGGCCTGAGCGGCCATCCATGGTGTACCGGCGATGCTCTTGGCGAGCGAGAGGGCGAGGGCGAGGGGCGTCGCGCCCGAGGCCTCGACGGCGACTTTCTGACCGGTCAGGTTGTCTTCCATCGCCCCGCGCGCGATCGTCGTGCTGCCGTCGGAGCGGATCTCCACCATGAGCCGCGCCACGACCGGCAGGTCGCGCCCTTTCTCGATGTCGGCCCGCCGCGGCGGCGTGAGCTCGCCGTGCTCGGTTGGCTTGGCGACAGGATCGCGCGCGTCCATTCCTTCTGTGTGCCACGAGCCGCTGGTCGGGTCGAGATCAGCAGCTCTGGCAGAAGGCCGATCGCGTCTCTGGCAGTGGTGTTAGTTGATGCCGCTCACGCGACAGTCGGCGTTGCACGCGTCGCCGTTCACGTGGTTGCCGTCGTCGCAGTCTTCGCCCTTGTCCTGTTGGCGGATGCCGTCGCCGCAGTGCGGTCCGAGGATGCACTTCGACGCGCACTTTCCGTATTCGCCCGCCAACACGCCGTCGTCACATTCCTCGAACTTCGACTGCACCACGCCATCGCCGCACTTCGGGCCGAACACGCAGCCCGGGGCGCACCCGCCGTATTCGCTCTGGTTGACGCCATCGTCGCATTTCTCATGAACGGCGTCGACCTTGCCG
>DATEMX010000634.1:0-6861 GCA_035275365.1 Polyangiaceae bacterium
TGAGGTGCGCGAGCAGCTCGCGTCCGAGCGCGTCGGCGCGGGAGATGCGCGCGCCGATCACGCCGTGAAAGAAATTGAAGAACGCCACGGCGGGAAGCGCGACGAGAAGGCCGACCGCCGTCGCCGCGAGCGCTTCGCCGATCTCGCTCATGAGCCGCGCCGACATCTGCCCGCCGCTCTCGAGCGCGCGGAACGCCCGAATGATGCCGATGACGGTGCCGAGAAGACCGACGAAGGGCGCGTTGCTACCGAGCGTGCCGAGCACGCCGAGCCGCTTTTCCATGGCGAGCCTGGCGAACTGTGCCTCGCTCGCCATGCGTTCTTCGGCGGCTTCTGCCCCTCGGCTCGCCGAAGAGAGGCCGGCCACGACCACCTTGGCCTCGTAGGAGGGCGACTCCGAGAGGAGCGACTTGGCGGCGTCGATCTCCCCTCCCTCGAGCAGCGCGAAGAGATCCGATTTGAGCCGCGCCACGTCGTCGTGCGATCCGAGCAGGACCATCGCTCGCTCGAGCACAACCGCGAGCCCCGCCACGGAGAGGGCCAAAAGGAGCCACATCACCCAGCCCGCACCGGAGTGCGCGATGGTCAACAGCCGTTCTTCGATTCTCATGTTCATCTCCTCATCGTTCGTTTGGGTATCGGTTTCAGCGAATGCAGATGGTGCGCGTGGCCCACGCGGCCGCTCCGCGATCGTCGCGAGCGACGAAGTAGAACCTCGGCGTGGAAGCGGAGCCCGCGGCGGGCGCGGTCCACGCGACGGCAACGCGAAGCGGCGGAGCGGCACTCGGTTCGACGAAGGAAAATTGCCGCTCGAGCTCGCCCGCGTTGACGAGGTGCGAGAGTTGGATCGTCTCTCGCGACGAAGCGCCGTAGGCCTCGCGCGCCTCGTCGGGCATCGCGATCTCGACGCGATGAGCGCTCCCCGGAGCGGCCGCGGGGACCAGAGCATCGGCGCACGGATCGGCGCTCTCCGAGGCGCCCCACGGCGCGCCGTCGAACGTGAAGGCGTCGCTCGTGAAGACGGGCGAGTCGTTGTCGTTCGCCGCCGAGCCCACCGTGATCCTGAGATCGACGGTGGTCCCAGGATCGGCCCCTCGGCACGACCCTACGGCGGTGGCTTCGTCGAACGACGGCGCACCGCTCGTGCAGATTTGCCCGAGGACGAGCAGTTGGCCGTCAGGAGCGAACGCCGCCGGCAACGTGACGTCGAACGCAGGCGCTCGGCCGGCGTCGCTCGTCCCCTCGAAGCGCGCGAAAGGACGCTCACCGCACGCCGGCGCGCCACGCAGCGTGCCCGCCTCGCGGCACGCGACGAACACCCACGAGCTCGGCAACGCCTCGCTCGGAAAACCCAAGAGCCACACGACGTGCGCCGTCTCGCCCGGGTGAGGCGTGGCCCTGCTCGGATCACCCTCGGTCGCCACCGACGCGCCAAGGACGCGCACACGATCGACGAGCCAACTCGGCGTGAGCGGGTCGGCGCACCCGCTCGTTAGGACCGCCGCCGCGAACGCCGTTTTGAGTACGGCGTTCACAGCTCGCCCCGCAGCCCGAGGCTCGGCAGAACGGGCAAACCCGCGACGACTTCGCTCTTCGTGTAGTCGTAGTTGTACCGCCGCCCTTCGACGCTCTGTTGGTTGTAGACGTTTTGCACGTCGAGGTAAGTCGCCAAACTGAAAGAGCTGAAAGTCCATTTCTTCTCCAGTCGAACGTCGAGACGATGAAACACGGGCGAGCGCTCCGCGTAGAGCGGGCCAGACCTCGGGATATAGAGATCGCTCGTAGCGTCATAGGTGCGTCCGGCGATGGCGGTGAGAGGTCGGCCGCTCATCAGGCGGAACGTGCCGCCCAGTTCCCAGCCGCGGCCCAAGGCGACGCCGCACGAAGCGGCGACGACGTGCGTCTGGTCGTAAGCGAAGAGCCGGTAGGCGCCCCCGTGATCGCTTCGCTCGCTCCGCGAAATGGTGTAGGAGACGAGACCCGAGACGCGATCGCGCGGGGCGACCCGTGCCAAGAGCTCCGCTCCCCAGACGCGCCCGGCGCCGTCGTTCACGTAGCGCGGGTGGGCCCCGCCGACGGTGTCGACCACGCGATCTTCGAGCCGCTTGTAGAACCCCTCGACACCGACGCTGATGGTGTCGGTGAAGCGATAGTCGAACCCGGCGCTCGTCTGGATGGCGCGCATCGGCGCGAGATTGGGGTTGGAGAAGCTTGCCGCTGCCTGCCACGGCTCCGGCGGTTGGCTGAAGCTGCCGACGCCGGCTTTGAAGGCCAATCGGCGCGACACTTCGTAGCGGGCCGAGAGTCGAGGATCGACGGCGACTCGTCCGAGGTTCGAAAACCAGTCGACGCGGACACCTGGCGTCACCAAGAGCGCGTCGAACGGCCGAACGCCGAGCTCGACGTAGGCAGCGGGCTGGGCAACGGTGAGGTGCGCGACCGCGCTCACCGTGCGCTGCGTGCCGAACTTGGTCTCGAGCGTGCCCTCGCCGTCGGTCGGCTGCGGCCCCGTGTAGGTGCCTCGATAGAACTCGTTCTTCACGTCGAGCCCGGCCACGGCGCGAACACGTGACGACAGCGCGAACGTCCACTCGGCGCGGCCGCCGATGTCGATGACGCCGATGCGCTGCTGGGAGTTGGGACCGAGCACCACGTCGAACTTCGAGCTGCCGGCCGTAATCTGAATGTCTTGCGACGCCGCGCCGGAGAGCTGACGGCGCCAAGAGGATTGGATGCGATGAAACTGGGTGCCGATGGCGAACTGGCCGCGAATGGCGGGGTCGTCGTCGGCCGGCTTGGCGAAGACGAGCTCGACGCGATCGCTGCTGCCGTACATCATCACGCGTACGCGATCGCGATCGGTCGGCCGGATCGACGCAATGTATTGGTAGTCGTAGTAGAGGGGAGCTGCGACGGTGTTGAAGTCGGCGCTGCCCGCGAGCGATTTGAAGACGAGATCGATGTTGCTCCGCCGCGCGGCCATGCCCATCGACGCGCGAGACCCCACGGGCCCTTCGACGATCGCCGACGAATCGAGGAGGCTCACGTCGACGACACCGCCCCATCTGTCTTGGCGCGGGTCGCGCGGCCTGACTTCGATCACACCGCCGGTCGCTCGGCCGTATCGCGTCGAAAAATTGCCAGGATAGAAATCGACGCGCTCGAGCAAGCGCGAGTTCACGAAGCTCTTAAAGTTGCCGAAGTGATAGAGGATCGGCACCGGGGCGCCGTCGAAGAACACTTGGCTATCTTGAAAGTTCGAACCGCGAATCAGAGGCTGCTGGGCGTTCGGCGGCAAGGTGACGCCGGGCAGCACCTCGACGGCGCGCAGCGCGTCGCCGAAGGTCCCCGGCACTCGGGTCAGCTCTTTCGCCTCGAGCGTTCGCTTGGTGACCTCGCGCGGCGGAGCTTCGACGCGAGCGGTCGCGCCGAACTCTTCTTCGAGGTCGGGATCTTCTGCGGTGGTCTCGGCTTTCGTGGTGGTCTCGGCGAAAGCGCGGCGAGCGACGAGTGACGTCCCCGAGACGACCGCGGCGAGGAGTAGCTGCAACATCCGGCGTTGAGGAAGGGATCGCATTTCGACCCTGCGTGCCCGTGACCGCCCGACGCGTTCAAAGAAATATTTTCTTGCGGCGCGTTCACTTTCGTTTGAACGACAGCGAGGATTTCGGGAACTGACCGGCAAGATGAAGCATCGTTTCCCCCATTTTTGTCCTCGCTTTCGCTTCGGTATGGCGACACTCTTGTCGACACTCACGATGCTCGCGGTTGCGCGCGGGGCGGACACGCGGTCGGTCGTCGTGGAGATCCAAGGCGACGACTCCACGGACTTTGCGGCGATTCGCACCGCCATCGAAAAGGAGCTCGGCGCGCCGGCGATCGCACGGCAAGGGGCGGGAGGGGCTGCCACCCGCGGTGTGCTCGAGGTGTGCGTGGACAAGATCGCCAAGACACTGCACGTGAGCTTCACCGACGAACGCGGGGCCGTCGTGTCGAGGAGCGTGGGCCTCCCCGGCGATCCGGCGTCGATCGCCTCGTCGAGCGCGCTGCTCGCGGGCAATCTCGTGCGCGATCAAACGAGCGACCTCTTGTCGTCGCTCGCACCGGCCGAGCCCGCCGGCACCGCGGCTCCTAGCCCGACGCCCGCGCCCTCGCCACCGGACCCCGCTGACAAGCTGGGCGAGGCGCCGAAGGGGCAGCTCTTTCCAGTGAACCTCGCGCTCTTTTATCCGGTCGCCACCAACAAAGGAAAACCCGACATCCACACCTACGTCGACCTCGGCCTTTTCTACACGCGCGTGGGGAGCGTCAGCGGAGCACAAGCGAGCGGCTTCGTGGCAACGGCGTCGGGCAACGTTCGCGGCGCGCAAGGCGCTGGCTTCGTAGGCGTGGCCGCCTCTTTGAACGGCCTCCAAGGAGCGGGCTTCGTCGCCATCACCTCCGGCAACGTTCGCGGGGCGCAGGTCGCCGGTTTCACCAGCATCGCCAGCGGCAACGTCGTCGGTCTTCAAGGTTCGACCGTCAACTTCGCTCACGACGTCGTCGGCGCCCAGATCGGCGTCGTCAACATGGGGCGCAACGTGCGGGGCCTTCAGCTCGGCGTCGTCAACGTGTCCGACGACGTCGACGGCGCTGCCATTGGCGTCGCCAGCATCTCCAAGACCGGCCACATCTCGGCGGTGGCGTGGGCGAGCGCGACGACCTACGGAAACCTCGGCGTCAAGTTCGCGACGAAGCACGTCTACACGATTTTGAGCGGCGCCTACCATCGCGAGGGAACGACCGAATACGCCGGTTACGGGTTCGCGATCGGCGCGCATATCCCCGTCCTCAGCGGCTTCTACATCGACGCCGACGTCTCCGCGAACGACCTCTGGCGGACGCGAGACCCGGCCGAAAGCACGCGCAAATACCTGTTCAAGCCACGCGTCCTTGCCGGTTACGAATTGACGCCGACGTTCGCGGTCTTCGGGGGAGGGGGCTTGGCCGTCCAGGTCGAGGACAATTTCGTCTCGGCGCCCGAACTCCGACCCGATGCAACTATTGGATTTCAGGTGACTCCTTAGCACTACTGCTGCAGATTTCTCGCGTGCCAGATCGATCATCGGAGCGGGCATACGCCAGCTCAAGGACCTACGAAGCGAAGCGCAGTGAACAGGCAGATTTGGGGTGCTCTACGCTAGGAGCGGCGAGGCGTGGCGGCTCGTTCGGTCTGAACTAGGTGGTTCCGACAGCCTCGCCGTATTTTACGCTAGGTCTTGGTCATTTTGGATGATCGTGATCTGCTCCTGCCAAAGTCTGCAGAAGTAATGTTCGCCTCGCTTTTTCTTCCTGGCCTTTGAACGGAGCACCGGCGAGCGGGCACCCATCTCGGTTGGACCCCAGGCACTCACCCAGGTCATGATGCGCACCTCCGTGGCCACTCCGCTGGATTCGTTCGCGTCTCGAGGTAACGCCGACACCGATCCAGAGACGCTCTCCATCGAGCGGCTCAAATGCGGCAACCTCGAAGCGCTCGGGGAGCTCTACGACCGGCATCACACCGCCGTGCGCGCGTTCGCGTGCCGACTTCTCGGCGACGCCTCCGCCGCCGAAGACATGGTCCACGAGGTCTTTCTCGGCGTCCCCAAGGCCATCCGCAATTTCAAAGGCGATTCGACGCTACGAACCTTTCTCATCGCCATCGCCGTCAACATGTCGCGCCATCACGTGCGCGCGGCCACGCGGCGACGCGCCGCGGTGGAGCGGATGGCGCGCGAGCCGGTCCGAGCGAGCGGCGATCCGGAAGGATCGGCCATGCGCGAACAGGCCGCGATGGCGCTCATGCGCGCGCTCGACGATCTGAGCCACGATCACCGCGTTGCCTTCGTGCTCTGCGAGGTCGAAGAGCGTAGCTCCTCGGAGGTCGCCGCCATCGTGGGGGTCCCCGAAGGAACGGTGAGGACGAGGGTATTTCACGCCAAAAAGAAGCTCCGAGAGTCCCTCGAAGCCGCGGGGGTCCGATGAACGGCGACGATCTCATGAAGCTCGGCGTCGAGGCGCTCCGCGAGCGCTTCGACGGTCACACCGACGACGCAGCGCTCGCGCGGCGCCGCCTCCTCGCCGCGGCCGCGCAGCGCAAGCGCAGCCGCGCGCTCAAGCTGGCGATATGGCTGCCGCTCGCCGCCGCTTTCGTGGGAATCACGGCCTGGGCCGGCGCGACGGGGCGCATCGCCTCGGCGCTCCACGCCATCACCTACGCGGTGATGCCCGCCGAGCGCTCGACGACCGAAACCACGGCGCCATCGTCGCCGCGCGATCGTTCGTCACGGGGGACGGCCACCGCGCTGGCCGAGGCCGCGCCGCCACCTTCAGAGCCCGAAGTCGCGCCGCCACCTTCAGAGCCCGAAGTCACGCCAGAGCCCGAAGTCGCGCCCAGCGCACCGGAGCACCCGCGTGCTGCGATCGCGCTTCCCGCGCATTCGGGTGACCGCCGGACCGACCTTGCGACGGGCACGCCCGCCCATCGGCCTGCTGCGGCAGACGAGCACCCTCGACAAGACGGCGAGCGCGCTCCCGAGTCAGCGCCGGCGCCCCCGGCGATACCCGCCGATCCATCGGAAGCGATTTACCTCGCGGCGCACGAGGCCCATTTTCGCAAGAGCGATTTCGCCGGCGCGCTCGCCGCATGGGATAGGTACCTCGTCACCGCGCCGCAGGGCAGGTTCGCTCCCGAAGCGCGGTGGAACCGCGCGATCGCGCTCTTCAAGTTGGGGCGCCGGCGAGACGGCATCGACGCGCTCAAGCCATTCGCCGCCGGCACTTACGGCAGCTACCGCCGCGCCGAAGCCGAGCGTCTCATCGAAGCGGCCGCGCAAGCTC
>DATEMX010000635.1:0-3588 GCA_035275365.1 Polyangiaceae bacterium
AAGGGACTCCGGAGCCTCATGTGGGCGACGCTGCTGCAAAGCGCGTTCGTCGCCGCCGGCATGACGGGCGTCTTCTTTCTCATGCGCCCCATGATCCCGTTCTTGAAGCAGCTCGACATCGTCGCCGTTCTCGGCGTATCGCTGCTATGGGGCGTCCTCGCGGTCACGCGCAGCCCTTCAGCCGCGCTCGGAATCCTCTCGCAGACGCGCGCCTCGGGGCCCGTAGCCACCTTCACGCTGACGTTCGTGATGGCCTCCGACATCGTCGTCGTGGTCTTGCTCGCCACCGGCCTCACCCTGGCCCGCCCCATGATCGAACCGGGCGGCACCATCTCGCTGCACGAGTTCCAAGCGCTGGGCCGCGAAATCTTGGGGAGCGTGGCGCTCGGCACCACGCTCGGCCTCGTCCTCGCAGCCTATGTGCGGCTCGTGAACAAGCAGCTCATCCTGGTGTTCCTGGCCCTCGGCTTCGGGTTGTCGGAGGTCATGCGCTACCTGCACTACGACGCCCTCCTCGCCTTCATGGTGGCGGGGTTCGTCGTGCAAAATCTCTCGAACCAGGGCGAGAAATTCGTCCACGCCATCCAACAAATGGGCAGCGTGGTCTACGTCATCTTCTTCGCAACGGCCGGCGCGCATCTCGATATCCCGCTCTTGCGATCTTTGTGGCCCGTGGCCGTCGTCTTGGCGGGCTCGCGCGCGCTTATCACATGGGCAACGGGGCGCTTGGGGAGCCGCATCGCCGACGATGCCCCCATCGTCAAGAAATGGGGTTGGTGCGGCCTCGTCTCGCAAGCGGGGCTCGCGCTCGGCCTTTCGGCCGTCGTGGCCAAGGCATTTCCGCTGTTCGGCGACGGGTTTCGCGCCCTCGCCATCGCCACCGTGGCCCTGAACGAGATGTTCGGTCCCATCCTCTTCAAGTTCGGGCTCGATCGCGCGGGCGAAACATCGGCAACGCCCGCGCCCACGCGCCCTAGCCTCGCGCCGCGCCCTTCGTAACCACGCGAAGCGTTTTGGCACATCGTGCCGGCGCGAGAGCAAAGGGCTGCGTGGTAGGCTCGTGCCATGGGCCTCGGCCTTTGTCTTCTCGGAACGCTCACGGGGGATCCTCCCCCGGACATCATCATCGACCGGTTGGTCCATTGGGCCGCGCGGCGCTTGCCGGACACCTTGGTCACGCGAGGCACCGACGGCGACGATCGGCCCACGCTCTTCGTCGACGTGCACCCGGCCGCCGAAAACGTGGAGCTCGTCGCCGTCGCCCGAGGCCGCCTGGTTGCCTCGGCGAACACCTCGACGGTGGGCCCCGGCTATCACAGCTACGTCGTGGGGCTCCTCGACTCGCTCGCTGCCGACCTCGGCGTCGCGTGGGAGCTCACGCGAGAAGACGGCGACTACGGAGATGAAACTTCGTACTTCGAGAGGCGCGACTTCGCCGAGCTGCAGCGCGAGATGCTGGCGTGGCTGCACGAGGTCGCCAAGCAACTCGAGAAGCTCGATGGAACGAGCTTCGATATCGCCATGCCGACGAGCCATCGCTTCGAGCAGCCAGCGTTCGCGCGAACTCCTTTGGGGCCGCGCGACCGGGCCTGGTTCGAGGCGGTCGCCCGCACCCCCGAAGACGGCATCGATTTCTTTTCCTGGTGGAACGAAGGCGTCACCGCCGATCATCACCTCAGCGTAGCGCTCTCGCTCATGTGGTCGCAAATTCGTTGGCGCGCGCCGAACAACGACGCGGAACAGAAGTGCGTCGATCGCGTCGTCGCCGCGCTGGGCCGCGCCTTCCAACTCGACGCCCGCGGCCCCTATCCCTTTCGTGAGTGGGCCGAGCTGGTCAACTGGACCGAACACGCAGAGCCGCCCCGACAATGGCTTCAGAGTCGAGCAAGCGAGCAAGACGCCGGCGCGCCGCTCATCGGATATCGCCGCCACCCCGTACGCGTCGCCCTCACCGCGGGTTGGTCGCTCCGCTTGCCCGGCAGCTTTTCGGAAGAGTGGGACGAGAACGGCACGCTCTGCGCTTGGGAGGGTACGCGCACGATCTGGTTCACGTCGTTTCAGTTCGACGATTCCCAAGAGCCGCCGAGCGAACGACCTCCGTCGAGCGAGGTCCGCGAAGCAGGCGAGCACTTTCACCGGAGCGACGGGGCGCTCTCGAGTCACGCCGTGCTCGTGCGCATCAAGGAGAACGGCCAATCGTCCTTCAGCCTCAAGACGACGACCACCCTGCCCTCGCGACGAGCCATCTGCACCATTTGCTTCGACGACGAGTGCGATCGCGATTGGGCGCTCGAGACGTGGAAGAGCTTGACTCACCCCGAAAGCGGCCAACCATCCGAAGAAGCGTGAAAGGAACCACCCATGCGCCTCGGGCTCACCGCCGGCTACCCCGGCTCGCAAATGTCGCTCGACACGAACCTCGTCGTCCGCGCCGAGAGCCTCGGCTTCGACTCGGTGTGGACCACCGAGGCCTACGGCTCGGACGCCGTCGTCCCGCTGGCGTTCTTGGCCGCGAAGACCTCGCGGATTCGCTTGGGGAGCGGGATCATGCAGATGCCCGCGCGAACGCCGGCCATGACGGCCATGACGGCCATGACCCTCGACGCCTTGTCGGGCGGGAGATTCATTTTGGGGCTCGGTCCTTCGGGTCCGCAGGTCGTCGAAGGGTGGCACGGCGTTCCATACGGCAAGCCGCTCACGCGCACCCGCGAGTACGTCGCCATCGTGCGCAAGATCCTCGCGCGTGAAGCGCCCCTCGAGTTCGAGGGCGAGCACTACCAAATTCCCTACCGCGGGCCCGACGCGACGGGCCTCGGCAAGCCACTGAAGAGCATCCTCCACGGGCGCCGCGATCTCCCCATCTATACTGCGTCGATCGGCCCCGCTGGCGTCGCGCTCTCCGCGGAAATCGCCGACGGTCTCATCCCCGTTTGGATGAGTCCCGAGCGCTTCGACTCGTTCGACGCCCCCTTGCAGAAGGGCTTCGATAAGGCCGGAGGCGGCAAGGGCTTGGCCATGTTCGATCTCGCTCCCATGGTCACCGTCGTCGTCGGCGACGACGTCGAGAGCTGCCGCATGCCGGTGAAGGCCATGCTCTCGCTCTACATCGGCGGCATGGGCGCCAAAGGAAAGAATTTCTACAACGACTATGCCAAGCGCCTCGGCTACGAAGAGGCGGCCGAGCGCATCCAAGAGCTCTACTTGCAAGGCAAGAAAGCCGAAGCCGTGGCAGCCGTTCCCGATCGACTCGTCGACGAAGTCGCGCTCGTCGGGCCCAAGGACCGCATCCGCGAGCGCGTCGCCGCTTGGAAGGCGTCGCGCGCGACCACGATGATCCTCGGCACCGTGCAGCCCGAAGCCCTCGAGCTCCTCGCCGAGCTCTGCCTCTAGGGCCGTTTGGCGGCTTCGCCCCCATCCCCGCCGGGGCTTCGCCCGGAACAGGGCCCCACCCCCACGGCACCTCCGGCGCCGATCTACCAAGCTCTCACGCTCCAGCACCCCAGTTTTTTCTCGCAGGTTGGGCTATGGTCTCCCGCGAGGAGCGCACGATGATTCAAGTCCGAAGTGTCGCAACGGCGGCTTTGTCCG
>DATEMX010000636.1:0-5004 GCA_035275365.1 Polyangiaceae bacterium
CCCAGCCCCAAAACGCACCACTCTTACGTTACTTTTCCTGCTTATTCCCGCTTGTATCAAGCTGATTGTCGCTCTGGCACAAAGTCCGCGGCAGTAATGCTAAAGAAGCCGTGCCGATGTCTACCGTCCAATCTTTCACGCAGATCCGCCAGGCGTTCCTCGACTTTTTCGCGGGCAAGGGCCACGCCGTCGTGCCGAGCGCGTCGATCATTCCCGCCAACGATCCCACGTTGATGTTCACCAACGCGGGGATGGTGCAATTCAAGGACGTCTTCACGGGTCGCGACAAGCGGAGCTACACGCGGGCCACTTCGAGCCAGAAGTGCGTTCGCGTGAGCGGCAAGCACAACGATCTCGAGAACGTGGGCCGCACGGCGCGTCACCACACGTTCTTCGAGATGCTCGGCAACTTCAGCTTCGGCGATTATTTCAAAGAAGACGCCATCGCCTTCGCCTGGGAGCTCTTCACCGAGGTCCTGGATCTGCCGAAAGATCGCCTGGTCGTCACGGTGTTCGGCGGCGAAGGCGGCATCGAGGCCGACGACGAAGCGCGCGCCCTCTGGCGCAAGATCTCGGGCTTCGGCGACGAGCGGATCATCGGGCTCGGCCTCGGCGACAACTTCTGGCAGATGGGCGAGACGGGGCCGTGCGGGCCGTGCTCCGAAATCTACTTCTATCACGGTGACAACCCCGATCCCGCGACCCTCACGCAAGAGCCTTCTCTCGACGGCACGGGATGGGTCGAACTCTGGAACCTCGTGTTCATGCAGTTCGAGCGATCGATCGAGGGGGGAAAGCCCAAGCTCACGCCGCTTCCCAAGCCCTGCATCGACACGGGGTCGGGTCTCGAGCGCGTGTCGGGCGCGCTGCAGGGGGTGCGCTCCAACTACGACACCGATTTGCTCCGGCCGCTCATCGAACGAGCGTCGGCGATCGCCAAGAAGGCCTACGGCCGCGCCATGTCGGAGGACGACGTCTCCATGCGCGTCATCGCCGATCATGCCCGCGCCACGGCCTTCCTCATCGCCGAGGGTGTATTGCCCGATCGCACGGGCCGCGAATACGTGCTCCGGCGCGTGATGCGCCGCGCCATTCGACACGGCCATCGGCTCGGCATCGAGCGCCCATTTTTGCACGAGGTGGCCCTCGAGGTCGTCGACCTCATGGGAGAGCACTACCCAGAGCTTCGCGCCCGCAAAGACCTCATCGCCAGCGTCACCGAACAAGAAGAGGTCCGCTTTCGGCAAACCATCGATCGCGGTCTCGGCATTCTCGACGAAGAGTTCGAGAAAATGCGCGCGTCGGAGGGCCAAACGCTACCGGGCGCCGCGGCCTTCAAACTCTACGACACGTACGGCTTTCCCATCGACTTGACGGAAGTCATCTGCAGCGAGCGCGGTCTTCTGGTCGATCTCGAAGGCTACAAGAGCGCCCTCGAAGAGGCGCGCGCGCGGAGCGAGTTCGTCGGCCAGTCGACCGCGGTCGAGCAAGTCTACCGCGAAGCGCTCGCCAAGTTGTCCGCCAAAGAGGTGCGGTTTTGGGGCTATGAGCGCGATGAGGTCGCTTCGCGCGTGGCCGCCATCGTCAGGGGGGGCGTGCTCGTCGAGAGCGCCGCCCTTGGCGACAAAGTGGAAATCGTGCTCGAGGCGACGCCGTTCTACGGCGAATCCGGAGGCCAAATCGGCGACCTTGGCGCGCTCGTCGGCGTCGGCGTCAAGGTCGCCGTCTCCGACACTCAAAAGCCGGTGGCCGGGCTCGTCGTCCACGTGGGCGAGGTTCTCGAAGGCGAGATTCGCGTGGGCTCCGAGGTCACCGCGTCGGTCGACCACGATCGTCGCGAGGCCACGCGCCGGAGTCACTCGGCCACCCATCTCTTGCACTACGCGCTCCGGCGCGTGCTCGGTGAGCAGGCGCAGCAAAAGGGGTCGATGGTCGAGCCGGATCGGCTGCGCTTCGACTTCACGAGCGGCCGCGCGCTCACGGCCGACGAGCGCGCCAAGGTCGAAGATTTGGTCAACGAGAAGATCCTCGTCAACGCGCCCGTGCAAACCGAAGTGCTCCCCATCGAGCAGGCCAAAAAGCGCGGCGCCATGGCAATCTTCGAAGAAAAATACGGCGACGTGGTGCGCGTGCTCACGATGACGTCCGACTCGGTCGAGCTCTGCGGAGGGACCCACGCGCGCGCCACTGGCGACATCGGTCTCTTCAAGATCACCGGCGAGGCGGGCGTTGCCGCGGGCGTGCGGCGCATCGAGGCGGCCACCGGAATGAAGGCGCTCGCCTACGTGCGCTCGCTCGAGACGACCTTGGGCCGGGCCGCCACGCTGGCCCGCGCGAGCAGCGCCGACCTCGTCGACAAAATCGAGAAGCTCGTGCTCCGCGAGAAAGAGCTCGACAAGAAGGTCGTCGAGCTTTCCAAGAAGCTCGCCATGGGTGGAGGGGGAGAGGGCGAAGGCGCCATCTTGGCGCGCGCGCGTGACGTTGCCGGCATCAAAGTGCTCGGTGTGGGAGTCGAGGTGGGTGACATGAGCGCGCTCCGCGAGATGGCCGAGAAGCTCCGCGACAAGCTCGGCGAGAGCGTCGTGCTGGTGGGCGCCAAAACGGCCGGCAAGGTGCAGCTCGTGCTCACCGTCGCCAAGGGGCTCTTGCCCCGGCTCAAGGCGTCGGACCTCATCCGGCCCGTGGCGCAGATCGTGGGGGGATCGGGCGGCGGTCGCCCCGACATGGCCCAAGCGGGCGGCACCGATGCCACCAAGCTCGACGAAGCGCTGGAGAGCCTGCCTGCCGTCGTCAGCGCGGCCCTCGAAGCGGCGGAACAGCCACGAGCGTAACGGCGACCGCCAGCCCCGCCTAACCTGTACACTGCGCTTCGCTCCGTAGGTCTCCATGGACTCCGTCCAGTTCCTGGACTCCGTCCACTCCGTCACGGTCAGTCTTTGAGCTGGCGTATGCCCGCTCGGATGATCGATCTGGTAGCGAGAGATCTGCAGCAGTAGTGCTGAGGCCGCGCTTTTTCACCTACTCGTCGGACTTTGGCCTCGCGCGCGCCAAGGGGCGCGGTTCGAGCACGTGCGTGTTGCCTTTGGCCCGAATGGCCGCGCGTACGAGCGGCGGCAAGTAGATGCCGTCGAGGTCGAACGTCGCGAGGGCCTCGGCCAAGACGGCGGCGCGCTCGCTCGGCGACTGCTTCGAGTCGACCAAAATCACCGGTTGGCCGCGCAAGCGACACAGTCCGCCGCCCGCTCGGGCGCGGCTCATCGCTTCGTAGCGAACCGGAATGCCGAGCTGCGCCGCAATGGCCTCGAGCGCGCCGACGAGTTCTTGAGGCTCCAACGGGGGGAGTCTACCACCCGGCGCGCCGTGCCTTGGGCGGGCAAGGAGGGCCGGGGCCCTCAGCTGGACAACGTTGTGGCTCCGCTTCTTCATCGTCCGCCGCAGTCGAGAAGGAGCCCGGCGCTCGCCGGACCATTCTGCCGTGAGCCTTTCACGCTATCAAACCGATGTCTCGCGGCAAGAGAGCTCGAGGTCGAGCCTTCGGTGTCCATTTCGCGCCGGCCTGTGGGCGACGGCGCCCTCCGCTGTTGACCGAGGCGGGGGGCGATGGTAGAGCGGTTGGCCGACGCGAGAGCGTGTCATCGGTGTGGGAGCGATTCGGCTTTCCCGGTGACGACGTTTTCAGGTCGAGTGGGGCACTCAATTCCGGCCCGCTTTCAAGAAGCGAAAACCGATCGCCGCCGGGCGCGACAAGACCCGAAGGACCAAAGGACGATGACTTTTACCGAAGCCGCGGCGGAAGTGCTCCGCCTCGTGGGCAGACCGCTCCACTACAAAGAGATTACCGATCTCGCGATCGAGAAAAACCTGCTGAGCCACGTGGGCAAGAGCCCCGAGGTTACGATGGGCGCGCGGTTGGCTGCGCTCCTCAAGAAAAGCTCCAAGGACAACCCGCTCGTTCGCGTCAAACCGGGAGTGTTCGCGCTCCGCGAGTGGGACGACGCCACCATCAAGGCAGGCATGAACGACAAGTCGCCCCGCGTCGCGGGCGAGGTAGCCGCTCCGCCGGTCGAAGGTGAGGCAGCGCCCGAGCGAGCGCCAGAAGCGCGCGCGTCGATGCCTTCGGTCGAGGCCGAAGACCTGCCCGAGTGGGACGAGGAAGAAAGCGAGCAGGCTCCCGACGAGCTCATGCGCGCCGAAATTGCAGCCGCTGGAGCAGGGGTCTTTGGCGAGGAAGACGATGACGATCGCCCCATCTTGGGCGGGGGCGACAGCGTGCCTCCCGGGGCGCCCGCGGCCGAAGGCGCTCAAGGTCAGCGCCGTCGCCGTCGTCGTCGCCGCGGTCGTGGCCGCACGGCGGGCGAAGCGGGCTTGCCGAGCACCGGCGGTGGCGGGCTGCCGTCCTACACCGTAACGCCCGCGTTCGGCGCCGACGCTCGCGCGTCGAACGGTGGCGACAGCGATACCGCTCCCCAAGCGCGCGAACCGCGCGAACCGCGCGAACCGCGCGCGCCCATGCCCGATCTTGCGCAGATCTCCGATGGCCAGGCGCTCGACGACCTCGGTGGTCGCGATCTCGCCGATGCCGTCGCGTTCTGGCTCAACACGCTCGACCGAAACGGCGGTCAAGTGTCGCTTCGTCAGGTGGCGGAGGCCGCTCAACGGCGCGGGCGTTTGAACGGCGATCTGCAGCAAGCGCAGTCGCAGGTCGCAGCCTCGATCCGCGCCGACAACGCGCGCCGCCTCACCAACGGGCAGCGTGTTCGCTTTCGATTCTCGGGCGGTCGAGTAGCCCTTACCGATTGGCTCCTCGGCGGCGAACTCGCGCGTCTCGAAGCCGAGGCGCATGCGGCCGTCGAGCGCTACCGCGATGCCAGCCGTCGCATCCTGCTGCGCAAGCTGCAAGAGCTTCCTGGCCACGCCCTCATCGAGCTGGTCCTCTTGGTGCTCGATCGCGCGGGCATGGGCCAGATCCGTGCGGTGCGCCGGCCCGGGATGCCGGGCGGAGAA
>DATEMX010000637.1:0-3530 GCA_035275365.1 Polyangiaceae bacterium
TGGCCAAGGCGCTCGAAGGCGAACCGCGCGCACGCGACGATTCGGCCATGGGCGAGGTGGCGCGCCTCACGGCGCGCCGAGCGATCGAGGCCCGCACGGGACGAAAGCCGATCTGTTTGGTGGCCGTGATTCGCGTCTGACCGTTCAGGTTCAATTCTTCGGAGCGGCAGACCCGTGGCGGATGCCTTGCCCGGAAACGAGCGACGGCGGGCCCTACGCGGTCGGTGCCGAGGCGCTGCGGAAAATCTCGACCTTGTTGAGGACGACGTCGGTCGTTGGCCGATCCGAGCGGCTGCGATTCACGCGGGCGATCTTGGCGACGATGTCGCCGCCAGCCACGACCTTGCCGAAGACGGAGTGACGGTTGTCGAGGTGCGCGGTGTCGCGCTCCGTGATGAACCACTGCGAGCCGTTCGATCCGGGGCCCGAATTGGCCATCGACAAGATCCCCGCGCCTTTGTGCTTGAGCTCGGGATGAAACTCGTCGGCGAACTTGTAGCCCGGACCGCCCGTGCCCCAACGGTTGGCTTCGTCGACGTACCGGCTCAAAGGATCGCCGCACTGAATCATGAAGTCGGGGATGACGCGGTGAAAGCGAACTCCGTCATAGAGCGGGACGCCCTTCTTGTCCTCACCCGTTTTGGGGTCTTTCCATTCCATGGTGCCCGTTGCCAAGCCGACGAAGTTGGCGACCGTCTTGGGTGCCCGCTGTTCCTCGAGCTTGACCACCATGACACCCTCCGACGTGCTCAATCGCGCATAGAGATCGCCGGTACCGGGAACTTCGATCGCAGGAAACTTGGGGTCGCCAAAGAGGGACATGGGCCTTCTCCTTTCGAGGGGGGCGGGAGGCTAGCACGCCGCGCTCCCGCTAGGTCATCGACGCGTCGCAGGTGAGGCATTTGGCGGGTACGTGCTTCTTGTCGTAGACTTCGCCGCACCGCTGGCACGGGCGCGCGTCGCGCTCGAACGAGATGATCGCGTTGGACGCCTTGCAGCGGCGGCCGGCGAGCTGCAACGGCTCGATGGCAATCTCGGCCACGTGATCGTCGGCCGCACGCATGAGCGGTGAGCTGCGATCGGGCTCGATCGTCACGCGCTTGGGGATGCGATCGAGGGCCTCCTTCAAGATCCACGCGGTGGCCGCGGCGTGGTGCGCCGCCACCGCCACGATGCGCTTGCCGGCGCCCTCGACCACGACGCGATCGCCGTCCTCGAGCGACACCTTCTCGATCTCGTACCAGGCGAGGCGCTCGGGCTGCGCACTTCCTTGCTCGATCGCGATACCGGCGTCGCCCACCCGGAGCGGAAAGCCGTCGCTTGTCCCGAGCACGGACGCGATGATGACGCCCAGCGCGCCAGCGGCGAAAAGGTAAGGAGCGGCCGGCATCGGCACGTCCTTCACCCATGTTGCGTAGGTGCCCGCGCCGAGCGCGGCCACGCCCAGACCCGCGATCAAGGCCTGAAAGTTCGCGCGGCCGGACGGCTCGGCCGTGAACCGCTTCTCCCTGAGTTTGCCTTTTGCCACTTTGCCGGGTACTTCGTGCGTGTCGTGAGCCATCTCTTTGCTATCCGGTTGGTTTCGCGAGTTCGTCGTAGAGGTAAGCGGCGCTCTTGATGCCGAGGTGAAAATTCTCGAGCAGGAGCCACTCGTTGGGTGCGTGCGCGTTCTCGTCAGGTTGCCCGAACCCCATCAGGAGGCAGGGCTTCCCAGTCATATCAGCAATCGTGCGAACGAAGGGGATCGACCCGCCCTCGCGAATGAAAACGGTGGGCCGCCCGAACGCCCGCGAAAAGGCGCGCTCGGCCACGCGAAACACGGGGTCGTCGGTCGGGGCGGCCCAAGGCAAGCCCCCGGAGACATAAGTGACCGTCACATCGATGCCACGGGGAGCCAGCGCATGCACGTGCGCTTCGAGGAGACGGGCAATTTCATCGGGCGATTGGTCGGGCACGAGGCGACAGCTTACCTTGGCCACGGCGGTCGCCGGAATGATCGTCTTCGAGCCGGGACCTTGGAACCCGCTGCTCAACCCGCACACGTCGAACGTGGGTCGGGTCCAAATGCGTTCGAGCGTCGAGTAACCCTTCTCGCCAACGGCCGCGGGGGCCCCGCTCATGCGAAGCCACGCGTCATCGTCGTGGGGGAGCGTGGCGATCTGCGCTCGCTCGGCAACGTCGAGCGCACGAACGCGATCGTAAAAGCCCGGAATCGCCACGCGACCGTCATCGTCGTGCATGCCCGCCAAGATACGGGCGAGCGCGTTGGCCGGATTGGCAATGCCACCGCCGAACGAGCCCGAGTGAACGTCGCCCGCGGGTCCGCGGACGGTGATATCGAAGTATGCGAGCCCGCGGAGTCCCACGCAGAGCGAAGGCAGCCCGCGCCCATACATCGCCGTGTCCGAGACGCACACGTAGTCGGCCGCCAAGAGATCGCGGTGATCACGGAGGAGGTCGGCCAAGTGCTGCGATCCGATCTCCTCCTCGCCCTCGACGATGAGCTTCACGTTGATGGGCAAGCGCCGGAGCCCCGTTCGAACGAAGGCTTCGATGGCCTTGGCGTGGACCATCACTTGCCCTTTGTCGTCGACCACGCCGCGCCCGTAGAGCTTGCCGTCACGAACCGCCGGCTCGAACGGGGGAGAGTCCCACGCGTCGAGCGGATCGACGGGTTGGACGTCGTGGTGGCCGTAGATGAGCAGCGTGGGCTTTCCGGGGGCGTGGAGCCACTCGGCGTAGACCGCGGGGTGGCCTCCCGTTGGAATCACGTGCGCTCGCGAGGGCTCGAGGCGCGAAAGCTCACGGGCCAAATGCTCGGCGTTGCGCGCGACATCCGCTGCATGTTCGGGCAGATCGGAGACAGCCGGGATCTTCACCCACTCGCAAAGCTCGCGCACGAACCGCTCTTGGTGCGCGTCGATGTAGTCGATGACCTGCCGCATGGGGTAGGGGATAGCAGATGCGCGTCCCGCTGCTCCTCGTGGTTCCGTCGGCAGCCATGGCGGTCGTGGGGTTTGCGCTCTTTGGCCCCGGCGCCGTTCGCCCGTTCAACGGCGCACAAATTTGGGGCGGGCCCACCGAGGGAGCCTCGCGCCTCTCGTGGCGTATCCTCGTGCTCGAGCGCCTGCGCGGCATCGACAGCACACGAAATCTCGGCGCGATCATGGTGCGCGTGGCCGTCGGCGAAGGCTCACCCGTTTCCGTCCCTTGCCAAACGCGGCCCGACGGTACTTGTGAGATTCAGGTCGCGCTCGCCGAGCTGCTCCACGGATCGGTGCGCGCGACCGTCGAGGCCGCCGATGGCTCTCCGCTCGCGTCCGGCGAGTTCGCACGCGACGCTAGGGGTTGGGGCAGCGAGGGCCACCCCACACGCATCACGGGTCACGCGAGCGGCGAGCTGCACCTCGAGGCGTTCGCTGCGCGCGGCGTCTTCGCGGCGCCGTTTTCGGACGCGCTCGACGTGTACGTCTACCGCGGCGACGAGCACGTCGCGGGCGCCTCAGTGACGCTGCGCGCCGACGAAGCCG
>DATEMX010000638.1:0-3165 GCA_035275365.1 Polyangiaceae bacterium
CGACGCCGGCTGAATCGACTTTGGCCAAGCCCGCGCTTCGCGCTGAACTTCGCCCCATCCCCGCCGGAGCAAGCCTGGAAGGGCTCCGCCTACCTCCCTTCGGGAGGCCCACCCCCCCCACGGGCACCTCGGCGCCGAGCGCGGCACTAGCCGCGAGCCCTTGCGGAACACCCGAAGGGTGGAGCGAGTCCGGAACGGGCCCCCGCATCACTCTTCGGCTAATTCCCCTGCTTATTCCCCGCTTGTGTCAAGCTGTTTGTCGTAGGGGAGTTCCCTCGGGAGCGGGGAAAGTCTCGTGTCGTTAACTCTGGTTAACGGAGGGAGCGCGATGTGCTTTTAGATCTGCTCAGTGATTTCGGGCGCAACGATTTGAGCGAGGCGCTCGAGGGCGCCGTTGTGCAAGTAGCGGATGACCTGCAGCCGGTTGACGAACCCGTGCAGTGCGTCGCAAACGTCGGCGGGGAGCCCCTCGGCTCCGTGCGCTTCGGGCGCCATGACCAACGCGAGGATGTCGTTCGCGAGATTTCCGAGCGAAGCCGTGAGCTCCTGGTCAAACGTGCAGCCGCCCAAGGTCCACAAAAGCATCTCCCCGGCGCTCATCGCGGCGGGGTTTTCGTCCATGTTTCGTTCGTCGGGGGTGAGCCCTACGCGCGCTCGCACGGCGTCACCGTAGAGGTCGCGCAACGTTCGCTGGTGCGGAACGGCCCTGAGCGTCTCGTCGGTGACGGCATTTTTTACGGGAGGTGGCGGCAGGATGTCCGACTTGCGTGGGCGTCGACCGGGGGCCTGTCTGGCGAGTGCTTTTTTGCCGTTCATTGCGTCTTCCGTCCGCCAATGCCACGAACCTACATTCGATGCTAGTTGCAACTCGTGCGGGATCCTGCTCCCTCCGGTTTTTGTTGGCAGAACTCAGCCGGAACGCCGTTCGAGCGCCCAACCGTAGACTTCGGCGTACTGTGCGGC
Source organism: Polyangiaceae bacterium (assembly GCA_035275365.1). Classification (GTDB taxonomy): domain Bacteria; phylum Myxococcota_A; class Polyangia; order Polyangiales; family Polyangiaceae; genus DASWDH01. The sequence goes on from DATEMX010000638.1 coordinate 964, forward strand.
CGCCTTTTGCCAGCCGAATGGTTTGGCCATGGCGCGCCGTTGCATGGCGCGAAACATCGTCGAACGGTTCCGGTAGACGTGAACGGCCCACGCCACCGTGTCGACGAGCGACTCTGGCGACAGATCCCAGAATTTGAAGCCGGTGCCTTCGCCCGTCTCCTCGCTGCATTGCTCGACGGTGTCGTCGAGCCCTCCTGTGGCCCGAACGATGGGCAAGGTGCCGTAGCGCTGGCTGTACATCTGATTCAGCCCGCAGGGCTCGAAGCGCGACGGCATCAAGAACAAATCGGACCCTGCCTCGATGCGGTGCGAGAGGCCCTCGTCATACCCGATCACCATCCGAAAGCGATCGCCGCCGAGCAAGGAGCGAACGCGCAGAAATGCCTCGAGCTCGGGATCGCCCGCCCCTAGCATGACGACCTCGACGTCGAGCGCGAGAATGCGGTCGAGTGCTTCGGCGAACACATCGCTGCCTTTCTGCGAGGTGAGCCGCGTGACGCACCCAATCAGCGGAATGTCACGTTGATGTAACAATCGCATTTCTTTTTGGAGTTCTTCCTTGCAGGTCTCCTTGCCAGTGAGATCGGCCGCGCCGAAGGGCTTGGCGATGGCCGCGTCGTTCGAGGGATCCCAGATGCGATCGTCGATGCCATTCAAGATCCCAACGAGATCGGCGCCGCGAAATCGGAGCACGTCGTCGAGTCCGCACCCACCCCATGCCGTTCGGATCTCCTCGGCGTAGCGAGGCGAAACGGTCGTCAGCATGGTCGCGTGATAGAGGCCGCCCTTCAGAAGATTCATTCGGTCGCCGTCGAGCAGGCCGTCGGGTCGGAGCACATCGTCGTGGAGGCCTGTGGCTCCGAAATCGTTCAACGCGAACGCGCCCTGGTGGGAGAGGTTGTGGATGGTGAGCACCGACGCCGAGCGACGGAGGGGCGATTTCGAGTGCGACTCGAAGAGGTTCAAATAGATCGGCAAAAGCGCGCTCGGCCAATCGTGTGCGTGCAAAATGTCGGGAAAAAAGCCGAGATGCCGGCAGAGCGAAAGCGCGCCCCGGGACAAGAAGGCAAAGCGCGCGAGATTGTCGTCGGGCGCGACGCCGCCCGGGCCGGCGTAGACGTAGCGCCTGCCGAAGAGGGCGAGGTGATCGAGGAGATAGACCGGCACGTCGGTTCCGGGCAGACGGGTCTCGTAGACCGCGCACCAAGCTTCGGACGAGCCGACCGGCACCGCCAAGGGAGCCAGGTGGCGCTGCATGCCGTCGACGGAGATGGTCCCATAGCGCGGCAAGACCACGCGCGCGTCGTGACCGGCGGCGCGCAGCGCCGTGGGGAGCGCCGCGGCGACGTCGCCTAGACCGCCCACCTGGACGAGAGGGGTACACTCCGACGCTACGAAGAGGACCGAACGAGGTGTCGACATCGGCCGTGCTCTATACTGCCGCCGTGTTTGCCAACGTCGACGAACTGAAGCCGTTCGGTATCTCCGTGTCGCTCGTGCGCATTGCCGTGCTTCTCGCGGTGGGCGTGACGCTCGAGGTGGCGACCCGGGTGTTCATCCCCCGCGTGACCGCTCGGATCGCCGAGCGAACGTCCCAGACGATGGACCTCGAGCGGCACCAGCGCAGCGCTACGGTGGTCAAGTTCTCGACGAGCGTCGTCCGGGCCGTTCTCTGGATCATCGTTTTCGTGTCGGTGCTCGGCGAGATCAACATCAACATCGGCCCTCTTCTGGCGGGCGCCGGCGTGCTCGGAGCGGCTCTCGCGTTCGGCGCGCAGAATATCATCAAGGACTACTTGGCCGGTTTCTTCATTTTGCTGGAAAACCAGTACACTCTCGGCGACTACGTCAAGATCGGCCAGCTTGCCGGGTCCGTCGAGGAGATCACGATGCGCATCACCGTTCTCAGGGGCATCGACGGCGCCATGCATGTGATCCCGAACGGAACGATTCAGTCCGTGTCGAACATGACGAGCGTATGGGCGCGCGTCGTCATCGACGTTGCCGTTGCGTACGAGTCCCGTTTCGACGCCGCGATGGCGGCGCTCGTTCGCGCAGGCAAAGCCCTCGAGGACGACGAGGGGCTTCGCGGCGTGCTCCTCGAGAAGCCCGAGGTCCTCGGACTCCAGTCGCTCACCGAGACGGCCATGAAGTTCCGCGTGCAAGTGCGCGTCGTTCCCGAGCTGCAATGGCGCGTGCAGC
>DATEMX010000639.1:0-3541 GCA_035275365.1 Polyangiaceae bacterium
AGGCCGGCCGATGAGCTCGCGCGCACACCCTGCTCGTCGCCCGTGGTCTGCGGCGCGCGTGACAGTTGCGCCGAGACCTACCAGCGCGTTGCGCGGGGTACCGAGGCGGCTCTCAAAGTCAAGAGCGAGCTCGACAAGCTCGGCGATCGGCTCCCCACGCCCGAGCGAAAAGTCGAGCTCGATGCGGAGCTCGACCGCGCCGATTCGGAGATCTCCGGTGCCCGAGAGAGTTTGACTCGTTGCGAAGAGGCCGCCTCGCTCATGCGACGGACTTTCGGCATCTGATGTCGCGGCGAGCGCTTCGTCGTCGCTTCGTGCTTCTGTTCTCGACCTTCGGCTGGGGGTGCCAATCGCCCGCGCCGGCCCCTTCATCGCAAAAGGCGCCTGCTCCGTCGGCGTCGGTGTCGGCGTCGGCAAGTGCATCTGCCAAAGGTCTCGGTGAGGCTAGCGCCACGCCGCCGAGCGCCAAAACCATCCATGTCGTCCAGCGCTCGATCGACGTCGTCGCCAGCCCGGCCGTGGGCAGCCCCATCGTCGGTACGGTGCGCGCGGGGCGTTCGGTGACGCTGGCGCTCTCGGAGGCGTCGGTCGCTCCCGACAAGGATTGCAGCGAGGGTTGGTTTGCCGTGGTGCCGATGGGGTTCGTATGCGCCGGCTCCGGGACAACCCGCAACGTGGACGACACATCGGTCAAGATTCTACGCGACTATACGCTGGCGTCGGGGGCGGCGCTTCCCGCGACGTACGGCCTCGCCGAAATGACGCCTGTCTACATGCGCGTGCCGCTGCTCGACGAGCAACTTCGCTCCGAGCCCGGTGTCGAGTCGCATCTTCACAAACTCGCCGCTTCGCGCGAAGGCGAGCTCGCAGCAAGAGGGTCCGACCCTCGCAATATCGACATCGACCTGCGTCCCTCGGGGTTGGATCTCCCGGACGAGTTGAGAAAGGGGCTCTTCGCGCCGCCTTTGCCCAAGCCGCTCATGCCCAATTCGCCGGTCGTCGGCTTGCTCTACGGGGGCTCGTACATTGCTTGGGTCGCGGAGTTCGATGCCGAGGGGCGCACTTGGCTTCTTACGCCGGACCTTTTTTTCGTGCCACGCGACAAGGTCAACAGGGCGACGATCTCGGGCTTTCACGGCGCTTTGGTTCCGAGCGGGGCGGGCGTGGCCTTCATTGGCCAAAGGCCCGAGCGCCGCTACCGCCTGCGCCCTGGCACGAAGGACAAATTCGTTGTCGACAATGATGCCTGGTCGGCAGGCACGGTCGTTCTTCTGGCCGAACCCGCGCTGCAGTACAGCGACGAAAAGTTCCTCGAGACAGCGCAGCCCGGCGTCTTTCTCAAGGCCGATGAAGCCATCGTCGTGCACCCGACGCCCCCTTCGCGATGGGGAATCGAAGCCGGTGCCCGGTGGATCGAGATCAGCGCGAAGACGAACGTTCTCCTCGAGCGCCAAGGAGCAAGCGTCGTCTTCGCGACGCTCGTGTCGGTCGGCGACAACGATTCGCGCCGTGGCAAGTTCCGAGTCTATTCCAAACATCTCTCGCTCGGGACGCCGTTCGAGCGCCCGCGGGCGGGCATCAAGGCCGAGGTTCCGGAGGTCATGCTCGTCTCCGACACGCCGGACGCCAAGCCCTATCCACTGTTCGGCGGGTGGTGGATCTCGACATGGGGCATGCCCAATGCGACATCGGGTGTTGCCCTGTCGCCGCTCGACGCGCGGCGCTTGTTCGACGATACGCTCCCAGCGCTCCCCGAGGGTTGGCACTCGGTGCGAGGCGACGGCACGTGGGTCGTCATCCACGATTGACCGCGACGCTTTGCCACGGCGCTCCGCGGAGAAGCGATCGTTCGCGCTGTCCAGAAGGGCCGAGATGCGTCAGAATCACCGCTTCGTTCCTTTTGCTGGCCCCTTGGCGAAATGGCAAACGCAGGGGACTTAAAATCCTCCGTTTCGAAAGAAACGTCCCGGTTCGAGTCCGGGAGGGGCCACCGCGGTCTGCCTCAGGCAGGGCCGCGGAGCGCCGCGTGCATGGCGCGCGTTCGCTCTGTGATGGCGCTGAGATCGCCGCTTGGCAACAGGGCTGCGATCGCGGCGCCGAGATGCGTCGTCGTTCCGATCGCCGCCGCGCGTTCGAGGTCGATGCCACCGATGGCGACGACGGGTAAGAACGAGCGGGCGGCCACTTGCGCCAGCGCGTCGAGGCCGACGACTGCGTCGGGGTTCGTTTTCGAACCCGTCGCAAAGACGGGCCCAAAGGCAATGTAGTCGGGCCCCTCGGAGAGCGCCTGCTCGAACTGCGCGAGCGTGTGCGTCGAAACTCCTACGCGGAGCCCCGGCGCGATGCGCCGAACGGTTGAAACTGGTAGATCGTCTTGGCCGACGTGCACCCCCTCACAGCCCGCGAGCATCGCGAGATCGGGCCTGTCGTTGGCGAAAAGCGGGACACCTTCTTCGCGGCATAGAGGATGGATGGTGCGTAGAAGCCGCAAGACTTCGCGCGGCGAAGCGCCCTTCGCGCGGAGCTGTAGCGCTGCGGGGCGAGCTTGCAGCATGGCCCTCGCGACTTCTTCGACCGACAAGGAACGCTGCGAAAGGATCGTTACGTCGGCGATGGCGTAGAGACCGCGCATGTGTTCTCGAGAGCTCCGTGGCGGACGTTTCGAAGCGGTTTCTTTTCTGCCGGGCTCTTGGCGTCTAAACACTTTGCCGTCGGATGTCCAATGGCCTGTGCTACGTTTGGCGGCTCGATCCGAAAGTACGACCATGACGGACAGCGACGATCGCGAGCCGAGCGCTCACCGGACGAAGCCCGGTCATCGCGCGTTCCATTCGGAAGGTGGCGATATGGTCGCCATCGCGCCCGTCCCTTCCGAGTCGAGCCGCAAGCACACCGATCCGACCGATCCCGAAGTCCCCAACGCCAAGCGTCGAAGAGCGCAGCGTCGTCAACGATCCGTGGCCATGGCGGCAATGGCCATCGTGGCGTTCGTCATCCTTTCGGTTCTGCTCCTCTACAAGACGGGCCGCCAGGTGACGAACCCGCGCGCTGCTGCCAGCGAGCCCGAAGCGACGACGGCGCCGCGAGGCCAGCCAGGTGGGCTCGCGCCGATACCCGTCGCGTCGGCCCCGACGGCTCCGCCCGCCAGCGGGTCGTCGCGCAGCGTGGGCGCCGCGTCGATGCCGGTAGCGGTTCCTTCGGCGCGCCCCCCTTCCACGGTGACGCCGCGCCCCAAGGGCTCAGCTTCGGACATCTTTCGCAGGCCGCCTTTTTAGCGAAGCCATCGCGGCCGCTCGGCTGCGGGTGACCGCGTTATCTCGTGTGCCAAGAGATTTCCGCTGGCAAGCGCCGGGCAATTCGTCTAACTCGATCACCGTATGAAGATAGGGCGGTTCACCTGCTTGGCGGCCATTTTGCTGCGTAGCTCGCTCGCCCTCGCCGAGCCACTCCCCACCGAGATCGTCCTCGCGCGCCGGCTCTTCAGCGAAGCTCGCGCCGCGGAGAGCGCGAAAGACTGGACGACGGCGATAGCCAAGCTGAC
>DATEMX010000640.1:0-8732 GCA_035275365.1 Polyangiaceae bacterium
TCGGTCACCGAGTACTGGACTTCGGCGTCCGTTCCCTTCAGGTCGCAATAGAACCCGTAGTTCATGGTGAGTGTGTCGACGACCGGCCACAGTAACTCCAGCCCGTTCTCTCCTGAATAGGAAGAAGGATTTTGGTAACACCCACCTGGCGCCGAGCAGAGGAACCTCGTTTCGCCGAGCTGTAGGGCGCCCGTAGTCAGGTCCTTGATAAAGGGGGTGCAACTCAAGGGCATCGACGAACTACCCTTGCGGACGCGAACCCATGTCGAGCCCGGTATGTTGAGGCCGGCTTCATTCGTCGCGCTTCCGGTGGCACCGCCGTAGTAACTCACACTGCGGCGCTGAACGGGACAGAACACACGAGTAGCGCTGGTCCCGTAGTTCGACGTTACATTGCCGGCATTGTGCTGCATGCCCCGGCTTTGCTCGAGGCTGCGGCTTTCTGCGCGGCACGACGAGCCGCTTTGCATCACGTAGTTGGACCCGACGTAGTTGTAGTCCAGACCTTGGGCGACGGCGCCCACCGTCATCACCGCCAGGGCCGCGAGGGCCATGGATCCGGTCTTCGACCGCGAGAGTGTTCGAATCAGCGACATGGCTTCACTCCTCCTTCGTTTTGGTTGCTTCGTTGGTTTTGGTGAACAAAACCCAAGTCACTTGGACCTGGCCGTTGGCGCGATCGATGGGCCTCGTTCGAAGCTTTCCGCCCTGCCATTGATGAAACTCTCGCGACCCAGACACCAAGTTCGTGAGTTTTTGCACGTCTCCCGGCGACGATTGAAGCGCATCCGAGAAGCAGCCGCGTGCGTAGCACACCCAATCGCTAAACTTCGCTTCCATCTTGTGTTTGCTGGCTAGGGCAGACCAGGCAGCGCCGGCGGCTCGCGCTTGCGCCAACTGCTCCGCAGTGCCCGGCCCGGAAGCTCGCAGTTCCGTCACCGTCTCCTCGCGCACTTGCGCCGGGGTCTTTGGCGGCGGCGCGGGCGGCACTGGACCGTGGTCGGGTCCCTGCGGCTCAGGCGGAGGGGCGCGCTGAGTCGCTTCTTCATCGCGCCGAAACAACGGAACCGCTGGCTGCGCCGCCACGAGCTCTGGCGTACTTGGGACTTCCGCCACGGGAGCCGACGCGCTGGCAGAGCGTGCACCCCAAATGTATCCCATCGCCACGAAGCAGGCGACGCCAGAAGCCCCTATGAGCGCGGACAACCCCAATTTCAGCCGTGTATCAGGCACGTTCATGTACCGCCTCCGCCTGCGAGCTCTCTACGGGGAGCGAACAGGAACCAGGTGTACTCGACTCCGCCATGCGCCGCGCTGGTCAGGCCGCTTCTCATCTTCGGCCCTTCCCATTCTTGAAACGATTCCAGGCGGGTGACCAGATCGTTGAGTGTCTCGGCATTCTCCTGTTTGGCGGAGGATACATCCGAGAAGCAGCCCGCCGCATAGCACTCCCATTCACTGAACTTGACACCCAGCTCACGAGCCACGGCGGGCCACTCGTCGGTCACGCGGCGCAGGGAGGCAACGAAGCGCCCGCGATCGGGACCGGAAGCACGAAGGCGCGAGACTGTAGCATCGCGCTGCTCGGTCGCCGTTTGCGGTTCGCCAGTGGTAGAGGCCCCAGAAATAGAGGCCGGTTCGGGTCGAGCCATATCGGGCTCATCGGGAACGGGCTCGGTCGCGCGCTCTCCCAACGCGCGAACGACTGCTTGCGTCATTGCTGATTTGGTCTCCGCACCACGCGCTGCGGAGACCGTGGGACCGGCGAACCTCGCGCGCGATTTTGGTTGCATTCTGGCCGCCATGAAACCCAAACCCAAGGCTGCGACCGATAAGACCATCGCTGCTGCGACGAGGATCTTCATGAACCACGCGAGCTCCGCGGCCGACTCTACTATTGGTAATTCGAAGAGTCAACCGTTTCGCTTTCGTGCGCACCGCATCACTCCTCGTGGTCCGTTAGATATCTTAAAAGAACCTGAGCGCGAAGGTCTCCCTTCATGGATAGAGCGCGGGGCTATGCGCTGATAGCCACAACACACGACGCATCCGTAATGGTTGGTACTTACCTCAACCGTTGCCATGAGGACGTTCGGGCGATATGTCGGGGCAACAATCCCTGTCGCCGCCGGCTCATTCACCTGCTGCGCTTATCCTTTGATCTGCAACTTGATTCTGGCAACCCGATACGGAAGAAACGCTACGACCCAACACACGCCACGCCATGGAAGAGATAGAATCTCAAGTAAGGGCAACTCCTTGCGGACTCTGAACGGCGAATTCGAGGAACCGTGAACGCTACGAAGTGGCTGCTATTGACGAGCATCTCCCTCATGGTCGTGACCGCCGCAGGGTTCATGTTGTGGTTCGGCGGCCGGGCGCGCGTCCCTGATCCGGCGACCGGGCCGCGGGGGCTCGCTTCGAAGACGTCGCGCAGAGGACATTATCGTGTGGGCTTGGCGCCGCTCTCGGGTCCGGTCGAGGTCGGCCTCACCCAGAGTTGGGTTCTTTGGATCCACGATCCCAATGACGCGCCCTTGGCTCGGTGCAAGATCAAATTCGACGGTTGGATGCCCGAGCACGGGCACGGTTTGCCAACCGAACCCCGCGTGACCCAAGAACGATCCGACGGAGCTTACGTCGTCGAAGGGGTGCGCCTGAGCATGCCCGGCTTTTGGGAGCTCAAGGTGGACGTCTCCGGCTGCGGTCCTTCGGACACGGCGATCCATGCTCTCCACATTTAGCCAACGGCTCCGTATGGGGCAGGCGTTGCGTGGACTTGCGGTCGGCAGCGTCGTGGTGGCCGGGGCCTTGGTTGCGTTCCTCGTCCTCAATCGGCTCTGGCCAACGCCATGGAACGCCGAAGAGCGCCGGACGATGGATTCACTTTGGCTCGGGCGCCTACCCGCCGTTCCGGCCGATCCGAGCAACCGTTTCGCCGATGATCCGCGCGCCGCTCTGCTGGGGGCTCGGATTTTTCGTGACGCGCGCTTCAGCTCCAATGGCAAGGTCGCGTGCGCCAGTTGCCACCGCCCTGAGCTCGCTTTTACCGACGGGCTGAAGCTCGCGCGCGGCGTCGGTGAGACTCGGCGCAACGCGCCGTCGGTCGCACCCGCCGCGTTTTCGCCGTGGTTTTTTTGGGACGGTCGTCGAGACAGCCAATGGGCGCAGGCGCTCTCCCCGCTCGAGAGCTCCGCCGAGCACGCAACGACGCGGACGTTTTGCGCGCACCTGGTGGCTCGCCACTACCGCGAGCCCTACGTTGCAATCTTCGGCGATCTGCCGGCCGTCCTCGGCTCGGCGGATCCGGAAAACGCAGGCCCTCTGGGGACGCCGGCGGCGCAAGAAGCCTGGACCCACATGTCCGAAGGAGATCGTGACGCCATCAACCGTGTCTTCGTTAACATCGGCAAGAGCCTCGCTGCCTACGAGCGGCGGCTTCGCATCGCGCCCTCGCGTTTCGATGCCTATGCCGAGCAAATCTCCAAAGGCAACGGGTTTACAGCGAGCGGAATCTTGTCCGCTGACGAGATCGAGGGGCTGCGCCTATTCATGGGAAAGGCGCGCTGCATTCTCTGCCACCGCGGCCCCTATTTCTCGAGCTTCGAATTTTTCTCCTTGGGATTACCGCTGGCCAAGGGCCAGGTCCCCGACGAGGGGCGGGCCGGAGCCTTTCGGCAGCTGGCGAAAGACCCCTTCACGTGCCTTGGTCGCTACAGCGACGCGCACGGTCCCTCGGATTGCGCGGAGCTGCGTTTCATGGCGAAAGACGAATTGAGCTTTCTCGCCAATTTCAAGACGCCCTCGCTGCGCAACGTGGCCATGACCGCGCCTTACATGCACGACGGCCAATTCGCCGATTTGGACCAGGTAATTGCTCACTACGACCGCGCGCCCGAAGTCCCCTACCCCGAGCACACGGATCTGAAGCCTATCGGTTTGTCGGCGGTTGAACGCGCCGACCTACGGGCCTTCTTGTCGACGCTTACCTCGAAGATCGTCGACCCCTTCGCGCCCTCGCCGTAAACCTCAAGGCGCTCGAGCACAATCTCAACGTTACGACCTGGACCCGAGCGCGTCCCATGGCCAAGTCGCGCAGACCTGTGCGATCTTGAACACGACGTGAGAAACGCGTGCGATGGAAGCCTTGCCTCTCCGCCGCAAGGACGCCCAGAAAAAAACCTTGGCGGCTTGGTGGCTTGGCGGCGACCGAAATCACCTCCAAGCCCCCCCAGATCGTCTCGGCCTCCTTCACGAAGCCATGACGACCAGCGCGCGCATGCGATTCTCGAACGATCGCCCGAACCGCGCGGCGAGCGCCTCGCTCGCGACGGCGGTGATCTCGTCGAGACGGCCGGGGCCGCGCGCCTCGATCTCGGCGCGCAGGGGGGTGCCCTTGCAGAGCCCCGTCGCGGGTGCGTCGGGAGTGGACACCGAGGACGCCTTTTCGACCGACTCGATCGCGACCTGCTGAAACCCGGCTTTCTCGAGCTCGCCGCGAATGACGAGAGGATCACAATAACCGAATGGAGTTCGCTCGAAGAAGCGCGGCGGATCGTGAGGAAACACCTTGGCCACCGCTTGGTTTACGACATGCGAGACCTCGTTGGCCTCGAGCCGATCCCAAACATTGAAAACGAAACGCCCGGCCGGCGCGAGCACTCGTCGCGCCTCGCGAAACGCGGCTGCCTTGTCGGGCATGAACATGATTCCGAACTGGCACACCACGACGCCGAACTCGGCATCGCCGAACGGAAGGCGCTGTGCGTCGGCTTGCTTCCAACTGACTGAGGTTGCCGTCACGCGACGCGCGGCGACCTCGAGCATGGCTTCGTTCAGATCGGTAGCGACGAGGCGAACGTCGGGCGAGAGAACCTGCGCGAGCGCGCGCGTGACGATGCCCGTACCTGCCGCTGTCTCGAGAAGGACCCCCTTGTCGAAGCCGCGAAGCCGCGCCGCCAAATCTTCGGCGTAGGGCTCGAACAGGAGTGGCCCGAGGTACTCGTCGTAGATACCGGGGATCGAACCTTGGAATTGGGTGTCGGTCGTGGTCACGAAGCCTCCTTAGCAACTACTGTCGCAGATTTCTCGCTACCAATCCAAGCGCCACCCGATCAAAAGTCGCAACATCGCATGGAAGCGACGATTCGATCGATCGCGCGAGTCGTGCCGTAGCGGCGCGCGCTACTCCAGCGTGCGTTCATCGACGTAACACCAGCACCAGGTTTCACCCGGCTCGGCCGACGACACGATCGGGTGCCGCGTGTGGCGATAGTGTGCCGTCGCGTGTCGGTTCGGCGACGAGTCACAGCAGCCGACGTGCCCACAAGACAAGCACTCTCGCAGATGGACCCACCTCCCCCCCATCTTCAAGCAGTCCTCGCAGCCCCGAGGCGGCCGGGCGACGGATCGGATCGTGGCTTGGTTCACGTGACCGCAGGGCACGCTCATGGTGACGCTCGTATCGGCTTTCATGGTTCGCCGAGGAGCGTGCCGCTCGCCGCTCTCTTCCGCCAGCCGCCGCCCCCCTTTGCACGAGGTCAATCGGTCCGATCGCCGTCCAAACGACGAGAGGGACACGAGCTGCGGCGACGCAGAATCGATAGAGCGCGCTATCACCGAAGCTCGGTGGCGCAAACGCGTCGCGCGTGCTTTGAGGAGCCAAGCGACCGCGGCAGGCGGCGACGGCCGGTTGCGGCAGGCGGCCTTGGCCGGTCGCGATGGCGGGCGGTGCTGGCAGGTTGCGGTAGCCTTGTGCCAGGTAGCGGTGGCAAGCGGTTTTGGGTAGGCTACGAGTCGTGGAGGGCGCCTCCGATTCGAGGTCACATTTTTCGTATGGCAAGAATACTACGTGAGCGTGGGGGGACTCCGCGCGATGTGGTAGCTCCTTGGCCGCGTCGACGAACAGGCGCAGCGCCGAGCACGCGACGTTGTCACCCCCGTCCGATTGACGCTATTCTGACGGGTATGGTCGATCGGGGCTGGGTTCGTATTGCCGTCTCCTCCTTCGCGATGACCTGCGCCGTTTCGTGCGCGAAGAACCCCGCGAAGACACCGGCGTCGGCCCCCAATCGATGGCTCGCTCAACCGATGCCAGCCTTTCATCGTAAGAGCGTGACAGGCGAAGACGTCGACAGCGAGGCAGGGCGAGATCGCCCGCTCGTGGTGAAATTCTTCGCGAAGTATTGTGTCCCGTGCCAAAAAACATTGCCCGAGCTAGAAGCGATCCATCGCGAGAAGGGCGACGATGTCGTCGTCGTGGGCATTTCGGAGGACGAGCTACCGGGCACCACGATCCAGCAAATGAAGACCTACGGTCTCAGCTTTCCCGTCGTGCACGACGCGGGGAACGTGTTGGCCGGCCGATTTCGCGTCGACCAGATGCCGATCACGTTCGTGCGCGACAAGAACGGTCGCGTCGCGTGGGTGAGCGGACCGGGCCAGGACGAGAGCGAGCTCAGGCAGGCGCTCGACGCACTACCCAAATAGCAAAAGTGGCTTCATCGCCACGAGATCGACTGAGCGGCGGGAGGCGGCTCGCCCATCGGGCCGATGTGAACCTCGGGCTTGCTATCGACAATGAGCCAGATGCCAGGCGCCAAGAGCAGCCCGCCGAGCGGCAGCGTGATCCCTCCCGCGGTGCACATGCCGCTGTCGCTCCGGGAGCAGCCCACGGCGAGCAGCGTCGTACCCGTGGCGATGGCGAGACCGCCGAATGTCGTGGCCACGACACCGAGCGACAGCTTCGAGAGATTGCGCGGCGTGGCGCTGACCTCGAGCCGCTCCTCCTCTGCGAACGGCCGTAGATCAGGAACGTCGATGTACTCGTTGCGGGCCCACCATCCGGGATCGTGCTTGAAGGTGAATAGCGAGCCCGGATCGACCCATTTCTCGCAGGGCGTCGTGCAGACCTTCGTTTCCTGCCCCGCCATGACGTCCCATTGCTCGAGCGGTCGAACCGGCAAAAACTTCACTTTCACCGTCCCCGGCGGACCGCGGTCGGCCGCGGAGGTGGGGAGCGGCTGCAAGAACATTTGGATCGGGGAGGCGCATTGCATATGGGGCGCTCCGTCGGTGGCCTGCTCGCACGACGACGCGCTTCCGGCTTCGCGCATCGTCGATTCTTCACTCGAAGAGCTGGCGCGGCCTCCGACGCCGAATGCGCCCACGGCGCCGCGCGAGTTGGCCGTACCGCCAGACTGAAGCTTGAACGCGCCGACGGACACCGCTCCGACGACGTGCGTCGCGCCGGAGCACTGAGGATCGGCGGCAATGGCTCGGGATTCGTAGTCGGCGAGTTGATGTTGTCCGGAGATTGTCGTGCGCACTGCGAGCCTTCCGCTGCGCGCCAGCTCACCCTCGAGCGAAACGGCGCCGATGGGCAGCTTGGCAAAGAGGTCGTCGGCGTCGCGGATCTCGAGCGTATCGGTGCTGATCGTCGTGCGGCGCCAGCGATAAGAGCCGCGAACGCGACATTGCGGCAGCACACGCAGGCTGCACCCGGCGTACGACACGACAACGGCGCCCTGCCCGATCAAGGCCTGGAGGTTGGCCTTCTCCGAGGCCGGCCACTCGGTGACGAGGGGATTGTCGCGGCTCGCGGCGACTTTGCAGCGCGCTCCGAGGCTGCTCGGCATCTCGGGTGGTCGAGCTTTCTGCGCCACGGCCCGCACGCCGCACGCACCGAGCGTATTGACCGCGAAGAGCACTGCAACGGCGCGCGTGAGCTTCTTTTTCGCACCCACCATCGATCGAGACTATCTGAAGCCACAATCCGTTGAAAAGACCTGGTTCGTATATTGTGCCATCGGTGCAGGTCCGCTCGCCCCCTTCACCCTTTGCAGTCGCCGGGTAAGGTCGCTTGGGCGCGCTAGGTGACACATGCGGGTGGCGTCCTACCGTATTCCCGACTTCGCGTTGACGACACTTCGCACCAGCGTGCGAAACGCCCGCGCCGCCGGATCGACGTGGGTTCGCTCGTGCCAACTCATCGAGATCTTCGTGGCATGGGGCGGGAGCGGGGTAACGAGTGCGCGAAGGCCGAGGCTTGGGCCCTTGCGTTGGAGCGAATATCCCCCGAAGGCAGCCGAGCTGTTCCGCGCGCTGCGCACGCCGGGCGTCGGCGAGAAGATGGTACTCGAAGAGAACGCGTTCCTGTCCCGTTCGCTGGGCAACGGCGTGAAGCGTGGTCTCGCCGATCGCGATCGCGCCGAGTACTACGCTCCGTATCCCGATGCGGCGTCGCGCCGGCCGATGTTGCAATGGACGCGTGAGCTTCCCATCGATGGCTCGCCGGCGGACGTCGCGGCCGTCGTCGCCCGCAACGGCGAGTGGCTCTCGAAAACACCCGAGGTTCCGAAGTTGCTACTGACTTTCGACGGCAGCTTGAACAGTGAGCCTGCCGTCGTCGACTGGGCCAGGAGCACGATCGCCAATCTCGACGTCGTGTCGCTGGGCGTCGCGGGTCACCACGCGCCGGAGGACGCACCAGGCGAGATCGCTCGGGCGATCAGCGGCTGGCGCGGACTACGGTAGCGTCGGTGTTGCAGATGGGGCGAAGCCCCGATAACAAAACAAGCTAGTGCCGCTTGGCCAAAGTCGTGCCCCGACTTTGGCCAAGCCCGCGCTTCGCGCGGAGGCGGCTTCGCCGCCTGGCACTATCCCTTGGTCTCCGGGGGCTTCGCCCTCGCCCCGCCGGAGCAAGTCCGGAACGGGGCCCCACCCCCACGGCA
>DATEMX010000641.1:0-2195 GCA_035275365.1 Polyangiaceae bacterium
TTGGGGGAAAATCGTATCTCCGGATCCAAGACCATTTTCCATGAGTTGGCGCAACGAGTCGCTGAAGCGACGCATACAGTACGGATCGCCCACGGAATAACCCATAAATGGCTTTGGCCACCCGTCCTGCAATACGACGACTCTCTGAGCGGGGATGAGGAACACGGTTGCATCAGAAGAGCTTCTTCCTCCGGGCTTCGCGATCGACTGGACAGTGACCTGTCTGCCGTCGCTCCGGAGGAGCGTATTGGCTTGCACCAGATTGTGAAGACCACCGCCGAAATACAGTGAGCAATAGTCAGCGACGACATTCTTCCCATGCAGCCAGTCGAAACCGTAATTCTTGAGATCCGTGCGGATGGCACCTGCGTCGTTCACGGCCTTGAAGAGCTGAACGAACAGGCTCTTTCCGCTCGCCTGAGGGCCAACCAAAACGGTCAGATCCCCGAATTGAACATTGGCCTCGCGAATAGGACCGAAAGAATGCACCTCTAAACTCTTCATGAGTGCCTCGTGCGATGCGGAAGCGAACGCCCTGATCAGACGCTCGCCGACATGACTTCGTCGACGCGACGTCGCCTGAGCGAAGCCAGATCCATCGGATCGATCGCGACGCCCTCGCGCTCGCCGTAGAGCGCCGTGCGAATCGCGCGGTGAGGAAACGACGCGTCGCCGGTGATGGCGTGGGCGAGCTCGATGGTTTTCACGCCCCCTGAACCGAGGATTTTCACGTCGAACTCGACGACGGCGAGATCGCCGAGGATCCCGGCGCGTCGCGTGTCCTCGAGCGTTCGCGCGTCGCCCATGCGGGCGCCGGTGACGAACGAGCGGACGTCGACGTATTTGGCGAGACCTTCGATTTCGCGGCGCACCTTGAGCTCGGAAGTCGCCAAGAATGCATCGAGGTGCTCTCCGAGCCACGCCTCGCCGCCCATGTCGGCGAGCGCCGATCGCGCGAAGGCGAGCACGTAGCGCGCGCCCGAGACGATCTTGGTGATGCCCGCGTCTTCCGGACCTAGGCGGACGCCCGCGCGGAACACGAGCCCTTCGCTGGCGGCGGCCGTCATCTCGTCGAGCACCTGCGAGGGATCGAACTCCGACATGACCTTGACGTCGACGAACTCGGCCAAGCTCACGACCCCGAGCGAGAGCGCGGGAGAGAACGTCATGTCGGGCTTCGGGTGAAAGCCTTGCGAATAAGCGAGCGGCGCGCCGATGCGCCGCATGACGCGCGGGAAGGCGCGAATGAGGTCGAGGTGACCGAGGAGCGCGGTGGGGCCCACCTTTTCGAACTTGAAGCGATAGCGCGGCGGAGCCTCGGTGCGCGGCACGGGGGGGCGGCGCTTGCCCGGTGTTCTGCGAACGGGCTCGCCGCCAGGAGCGATGGGCAACCGCCGCTGGGCGCCCATTTTCGTGAGAAACGCGATGCGCTCGTCGCGCATCTGCGTGAGGTCGCACGCGACGCCGCAGTCGTAGCAAACGAGCGGGCGCTTGTCGGCTTCGGCGGCTTCGACGTTCGTGTAGTGAACGAAGGAGCCGATGGTCTTGCCGCAGGGCGGCGAGAGCCGGTTCTTGAGTGACTTGCGATATTCCTTGGCGAGGAACCCGTCCGCGAGCCCCACGTCGATGTGATCCCACGGAAGGCGCGCGGTGACCGGGATGGTGCCGAGGAAGATAGACGTGTCGATGCCGAACTTCTCGAAAGCGGCGTGCCACACGTCGAGCTTCAGGTGCTCGGCCCACGAGTCGAAGCGACAGCCGTTCTTCCAAGCGTGTTCGATGACGTCGCAGAGCGACCTGTCGCCGCGCGCGAACACCCCTTCGAGGACGCTCTCGTCGACGCCGTGCGTCTTCAAGTCGACGCCGCGGGCGAGGCGCGCGTCGGCCTCGAGCAAGCGCTGCTTGCGGACGAGGTCGTCGGGCTTGTCCATCGCGCTCCACTGAAACGGCGTGTGCGGCTTGGGGACGTGACTCGACACGCTCACCGTGACCTTGGCCTTGTTGCCCTGGAGCTTTCTGCCCACGCCGAGCGCACGCGCGCCGGTCGCGACGATGCCGCGGACGTCTTCGTCTTCTTCGGTGGGCAAGCCGATCATGAAATAGAGCTTCATCTTCGACCAGCCGCGCGAGAACACGCGATCGGCCGTTTCGAGGAGCTGCTCTTCGGTGACGTTCTTGTTGATGACGTCGCGCAT
>DATEMX010000642.1:0-9765 GCA_035275365.1 Polyangiaceae bacterium
GCGCGGGCGGTCCCGCCCAGCAAGGTCAACAGGGAAATGGTGACGAAAAACGTTTTGAGTCTCATCGTTCGGTTCCCTTCATTCGTTGGCGAAAGCCTTGGTTTCGGCGTAGTGGAGCGCGCCCCGTTGTAGGGCTGGCACAAAACAGCGATAGCCATGGTTCAGCGACTTCAGCGGCGCACCGGCCGGCGGCTGCAGCACCATGGTGTTGGAGCCGACGTAGCTCAGCCCCGCCCGCCCCCGAATCTGCTCCTCAAAGGCGCTGGTACACCCCTTGGCGTCCCAGCACAGGAACTTGATGGCACCCCAATAGACCGTCCCGTTGTCCACGTTGCTGCGAAAGCTTTCGCAGTGGATGAGATCACCTGTACTGGTGTCCTCGGCCTTCACCGTGATTGTCACGTTCGCGAAGTTGTTGGAGTCGCCGCCCCCCGAGACGCCGTAATAAGTGGTGCCGCGCCGGGTGAGCGGACAGTAGAAGAAATGGCCGGAGTTTTGGAAGCTCTGGATGCGACCCTCCGACCGGTAGACGTCAGCCTCGGTGGCGCGGCTCTCGGTGCGGCACGAGGAGGCGCTCTGGTTGATGTAGTTCGGACCGACGTCGTACTCATATTGCTGCTGAAACTGGGCGATCGCCGATGCCGGAAGCAGGAGAACGGCTGCTGCCGCCCAGGCGGGTGTTCTTCGTTGCGTGTTCATGAATCACTCCTTTTGGGGTTCTGTTTCTGGCTGTGGGTAGGCTGGAGCGTAGGGACGTGTTCACTCGGGCGTGTTCGCGGCGTGCGTGTCAAGCTCTGCGGGCTGCGTAAAAAGAACCCAGGTGACCTCCACATTCCCGTCCTTGCGGATCACCGGACCGGTGCGCATCTTGGGTCCGTTCCAATCACGGAACTCCGTCGATTGGCTGATCTCCCTGGTCAGATCGTCGATGGTCCCCGCGGACCCGTGGATTGCCGTGCCGTAGCAGCCGCGCCGGTAGCATTCCATGCGTCCGAACGCGGCGCCGGCGAGCAGCTTCTCCGCCAACTTGTTCCAAGCGCGCGCGATGTTCTCCGCCTGGGCGATCAGGTTGTCCCGATCGGGACCCGTTGTCTTCAGCCAGGCGATCTTCTGGTCGCGCTCCTCGGCCGCCGTCATCTTGTCGTGCGGCTGGGGCGCTTCGGCGGTATCGGCAGGCTTGTCGGGATCGGTCGACGCTGCGGTCACCAACCGGGGTACCGTCTGCATGGTCCGCGCGCGCTCAGCGACGGATGCCTCACCGTTGATGGCCGACGCGGAACCCGCCGCAGCGATTGGAGACGGCGTGTCTCCGCGCATCTTGATGACGAGCCCCAGCCCGCACAGAGAAAGTACGCACACGACGACAAGCGCCCAGGTGATCGATCTCATGGTCCCTCCCTTAGGTAAGATCGGCGCAGGAAGTCCTTACGGAGTTCTTACGGTTTTCGGGCGCTCGAGCGCCTTCACGAAAAACGCCTCGTTTCCGGGCGGGTCTCCCGGGAATGGGAGGTGGGCGATGTGCACCGTTGCGCGTTTGGCGCTGGGGGTGGCCTTGATCACATGCGTAGGCCCAGCATCAAGGGACCGCAGGCTCTAGCGCTCCCTGTGCAGGAGGTTCATAATGCTGCAGCCATGACCGCTGCGCTTCCGATTGGCCTCACAGAGGCGGAGTATCGGGGCCCTGGGCGCTACGATTCGACTGCGGGACGTCTACGGCGGCCTGGATCTAACTGAGGGGCGAGCGACGCTGATCGAACGTTAGACATCACGATCGCGGACATCGACCCTTCGTCCGAGCCCACGCCGCCGTCGCGTGGTTGCGTCGCTTTGCGCGAGTGCACGTCGAAAGCGCGCTTCTGGCCGACTTTGTCGCGATCGGCACGAACAACGTCGCTGTCGCCGCTTTCGCACTACGCGCGGATCGGCCAAGAAGAAGCGCATGAGGCAACCACATCGATGCCCGAAGCTGTGCGCTTCCATGGACTCTGCCGCGTGGAGCACGAGGGTCCGCGCCCACCCGGCGAAGCCCATCGAACAACGGAGATAGCCCCAGCATACTCACGGTGGCAACCGTCACGGATCGCCTTCGTTTGGCGTGCGCGGTCAAAACGGTTGTCGCCCGAGGTCATCGCGCTTCCCCGATTTCGCGGCGATAGGTAGGAGGACATGTTCCGACGAAGGAGTATACCCCCATGCAAGGACTCCCAGTTTCATTGTCGCCCGGCTCCGACGTGATGACCGAGCGCAAAAAAGCGATTGAACTGCTCGATGCGGTGCTCGAAGCAACGGGGCCGGATACGCGCGCGCTTTTTGTGTTCTTCGAAATCGAGAAGCTGTCGTCGCTCGAGAGCACGCGGCTCTTGGAGGTACCTACCGACACCGTGGCGTCGCGCTTACGCCGCGCGCGGACGAGCTTACGCTGCGCGCGCGCCGACTTTCAAGCCCGTATCCAAGAGCTCGAGCGTCGAACGACGGAGACAAGGGACCCAACCGAGGAGTCATTCGATGAACGATCCGCCCGCCTTCTGTCCAAGGAAAGCGTGTCCCGGCCCGCTCCGACAGTCCGTACCGGACATCCGACCTGTCCGGTCACGCCGCTTCTCCCGGGCATCCTCGACTAGGCTTAGGCTTAGGCTAACGCCATGCTAGCCATTTGTCTTTGCAGCTACGACGTCGTTTTGGACTGCTCTAGCCGGCAAGTGCGAATCGGAAACGAGCTCGTGACGCCAGAGCCGAAAGTTGTCGAGCTCCTGGGCTATCTCATGAGTCATCCCGGGCGACTCGTGACCAAGGCCGAGCTGCTCGACTCCATCTGGTCCGGCGAGGTCGTGGGAGAGAGCGTGCTCAGTCGATGCATAAGCTACACGCGCAAGCTCCTGTCCGACCGGTCCCGCGAACCTCGATTCATCCGCACCGTACACGGTCGAGGCTACGAGTTCATCGCGCCGGTCGATAGGAAAGCCCGTCCGTCGGGTCAAACGTCCGAAGAGAGCCCGCCCGCCAACGCCACGAACATCCTTCGCGCTCCGGGTTCGTCCAACGAACGGCCGTTCGTCGGTCGAACCGCCGAGCTTGCGAACTTGCGGGCCATCATCGGGGAAACGGCTTCCGACCGCGCTCGGCTCATCCTCGTGACGGGCGAGCCGGGCATCGGCAAGACGCGCCTCGTCGACGAAGCCACGCGGACGACACTCCCGGTCGCAGAGTTCCACTGGGCCCGCGCGCCGAGTGCCGGGTACAGCCCTCCGTTTCGCTTGTGGCGTCAATGTTTCCGATCGATCGTACGCGAGCGGTCGGCCAAAGCCGTGCACCGCGCGCTGCGTGGAACGGGCGAAAGCGCCAGGCGAATCGTACTCGGCACAGAGAGCGCGCGATTCGGCGATTCGATCGGCTGGGATTCGCCGAGCGAACGATTTCGGACGTTCGACACGATCACCGAGGCACTCACCCGGCTCGCGCTCCTGCGAGCGCTCATGCTCGTCGTCGAGGACCTTCACGTCGCCGACCTGGCCTCACTGCTCTTGCTCGAGTTCGTCGTCAATCAGGGAAGAGCTCCCCTCCTCGTCCTCGGGACCGTGCGCGACAACGAGACCGCGCCGGGCAAGGCCGAGGGAGAGGCGCTCGCACGTCTTCGCAAGGCTTGTTGCGTCGAGATCCGCCTGCAGGGCCTCGACCCGAGCGAGATCGCCGAGCTCGCGGGGCCCGAATGGTGCGACGGGCCGAACGCGATGGCTCTGTGGCAACGTACGGCAGGCAATCCGCTCTTCGTGACGCTGCTCACGCCACCGGGCCAACGTAGAGCGGACGATTCCGAACTGCCGGTTGCCGTGCGACAAGCGGTCGCCGACCGGCTCGCGTCGTTGCCGAGCGAGACGGCTCGGCTCTTGCCGTGGGCAGCGGTATTGGGGCGCGAGTTCGACATCGCGGTCTTGAGCCAGGCCATCGGATGGCCGCTCGAAGAAAGCGCGACGGCGCTCGGGCAGGCTCGGACGGCGGGCCTCCTTTCGGTAGATGGCGGCGGGCGGTACCGGTTCGTTCACGATCTCGTGCGCGAGTCGCTCTACCAGAGCTTCGACCCAGCGGAACGGGCGCGGGCGCACCTCGCCGTCGGGAAGGCGCTGGCGGCGCGCCACGAATACCAGCAGGCGCGACAGGCGGCGCTGCTCGCACACCATTTCGTGCAAGCCCTGGAATGTGGTGGGGCCACCAAAGCGCTCGACTTCTCGGTCCGCGCGGGCGCCTACGCGCTTGGGCATTTGGCGTACGAGGAAGCGGCCCGACAATTTTCGTGCGCGCTCCGACTCGTGCCTCTTTGCCCGGATGTCGAGCCGGCGAGCGAACGCGCCATCTTGCTCGACCTCGGCTCCGCCCAGATCAGCGCGGGCGACCGTGAAGCGGGAAGCGCCACGCTGCATCTTGCCGCGACCAAAGCGCGCGAACAGGGCTCATTCGAAGACCTGGCATCCGTCGCGCTGAACCTCTCGCCAGGACTCTTCGCGATCGAAACCGGCGTATACGACCCGTCGCTCGTGGCGCTCTTGCGCGAAGCAATCGAAGCGGTGGGAAGCCAAGACCCGCGTACACGCACGCTCCTCTTGGCTCGGCTGGCAATCGCGCTCTATTGGGCCGACACCTACGCCGAGCGGGTCGAGCTTTGCGACGAGGCGACGCGCTTGGCCGAGACGTTGGGGGCAGAAGACGTCAAGGCCGCGGCGTACACGGCGCGTGCCTTCGCGCTGCTTCGGCCCGACAACCTCGACGAACGTCGTCGTCTCATCGAAATGGCGATCGACCTCAACGTTCGGGCCGGGGACCACGAGTCGCTGATGGTCAATCGGTTGGTGCTCGGCGCCGCGCTCCGCGAGCAGGGAGACGCAGCCGGCGCCGATTTCGAGGAAGAAGCGTTCCGGCGTCTCGCCGAGAAGAGCTGGCAGCCGCAGGCGCTCTGGATCGTCGAGGCACACCGGGCGATGCACCTCTTTCTCGAGGGGAGGCTCGACGAAGTCGAAGCTCTGGTCGTCGGTTGGGTGATGACGGCGCTTCGCACGCACGATCACAACGCGCAGCTCACGTTCGGCGTGCTCTTCACGCTTCTACGGATCGAGCAAGGGCGAACGATCGAGATCCTGGATCTGATCCGCGACTATGCGGCCCGTTACCCGCGCATTATCGCCTGGCGGGCGTTTCTTGCTTACGCCCTCGCGTACGCAGGATCCAAGGAAGCGGAAGGTGCCTTCCGAAGCCTCAAAGAGATCGCGTTCGACCTTCCTCTGGACCTCAATTGGATGGCGTCGATGGTTTTTCTCACGGAGGCCTGCCATGAGCTCGGCGACGAAGAGGCCGCGGCGACCCTCTACGCGCGACTTTTGCCCTACGGCGATCGTCTCGTGGTCATCGGGTACGGGGGAATCGCTTGCCTCGGTTCGGTCCAGCACTATCTCGGCCTCCTCGCGACAACGTGCCGTGACTGGGATACCGCACTCCGCCACCTCGAGCAGGCCATCGCGGTCAACCGAGGCTTCGGCGCGACGCTGCCCCTCGCGCACGCGCTGTGTGAGTACGCCTGCACGCTGCGCAACGCTGATCGCGATCCAGAGCGAATGCGTGCATCGTTCGACGAAGCGGCGAAGCGGCGAAGCTCGTTCGCGAGCGGGTGCGTGGTCGTGGCGAAGAAGGTGGAAGCCGCGCGAGCCCCTCGGTAGTCCTTCGGAAAGCTCGAGACGGCGTGAGTATCCAGAGCAATGAACAGTGTTGGAAAGGCCAAACAGGACGACCAAGATGAGCCACGCTACGGCCGAATCGCCTGCGCGCGGGCAGCTCCTCGCGTGAGTATCTCCTCGTCGAGCGTGCAGAGCGGCACCGCTTCACGTGCCGCGAGCCATACATAGAGCGCATCGAGTCCGCGAAGCTTGCACGCCATAGCAACCCGTTGCGCAGAGGTCCGCCGCAATGCGTCGGGCGTGATGGTGGTGACGCCGACTTCCAACGGACTGGCGTTCCTTTTCGACCATGCCCTCAAGGACGAACCGGCGCGGGTCAGCCTCCATCGTGTCGACCCGCCGGGAACATCACCGACCCCCCCGTCGCGCTCGCACACATGCCGGCCGCGTTCACCATGAGGGGTGACGAGATCCTCGTCTTGGACATGACCGAAAGCGGCGGCAGGCTCCAATTGCCCATGCGCGCGGATCCCCGGTATCCTTCCCTTCGCGGGGCACCGCGGTTGCCGCCGAGCCCGGCAGCATCTATCTCGATACCGAAATGCCCGACGATTCTCGTGCGATCATCGAGCTCGGGTGTCGCTGAGAATCTGGAAGAAGCGCCCTGGCGAGCAGACGGGTACGCCAGAAGTACCGTAGTGGAAGCCCTGGTGGGGAAGCAGGACGGCGCTCGTGCGGAGCCCGGCGACGAATGCGCGCGGCCGATCGAGTTGAACTACGAACGTAAGAAGCTTCGTTGGCAGTCCACGGTGCTGGATAGTCCTGCAACCGATAACCGACGTAGCGCTCAACGTAACGCCGGAGCGCCGCGAGCGGTTCGCGAGTGCGGATCTCGCTGCTCGGCATGCCGAAAAAATAGCACGACGTGAGCTGCATGGAACGCGCGGCGGAGCTCTGACGAAGCTTTCGGCTCCGCCGTCTGAAATAGACCAGCCGCTCGCCGCGCGGAGCAGCGCGGACCGCAGAAGCGCCGGTGCCCACGACACCCCTGAGTCGAACGTCAAGAGCGCACTCTCGAGCAGAGCCCGCGATCGAACGCGCAAGCGAATCGAGCGATAGTCACGAGCCTGCGCGTCGCGTACCTCGCCCGTCGTGCTCTGTTGCTTTGAACCATGCCTCCAGCATGTCGACGAAGACCCGCGTTTTCGGGACGAGCCCTCCACCGGACGGGAACACCGCGTAAACGTCGAGGCTAGGTAATGTCCATTCGCGGAGAATTGCGACGAGCTCGTTCCTGGCCAGGTACGGCTGTGCGATTTGTAGAGGCGCTCGAAGGATACCCAAGCCGGCCGCGCCAGCCCGAGCGGCGAGCTCGAGATCCGTCACGATGAGCCGCGGCCGGACGGGCAAGAGCCTCCTCTTGCCGCCGACCACGAAGGGCCATTCCATCCCGGCACCGGCCTTTGGAATCACGATAGTGTCGTGGGAAGCGACGTCCTCTGGACGATTGGGTGAACCTTTCTTGGCGAGGTAGCGCGGACTCGCATAGAAGCCGCCGCTCGCGAAACCGAGCCGGCGCGCAATGAGCGAGGAATCATCGAGTGGACCGATCCTTATCGCGAGGTCGAATCCTTCGCGGACGAGATCGATTCGGCGATCGGACGTGTCGAGTTGCACCGCGACGTCGGGGTGCTTGGTGAGGTACGCGGCGATGACATGTTCGAGCACGGGCACCGCAAGCGAAGCCGACGTCGTCACGCGAAGCAGGCCGGTCGGCTTCGACTTCGCGGACAGGACGACCGCCTCCGCGTCGCATGCCGACGCGAGTGAACGCCGCGCGTGTTCGAAGTAGGCCTGACCCTCTTCGGTGAGCCGCAACGACCGCGTGCTCCGCGCGAGAAGCGATACGCCCAAGCGCGCCTCGAGCGCCGCGACTCTCCGGCTCAACGTTGCCTTTCGACCGTGCGTGGCGCGGGCTGCGGCGGTGAAACCGTGGGCGTCGACCACAGCGACGAATGCCAAGAGTTCCTCGAGAGCGCGCTCGGAGAGAGCGCGGCCAGATTGGTACGGATTTCGTCCCAGTCTGTTTCTTCCAGTGGTCATTGTTCAATTTGGCATCCTGCCGCATAGTCACCGTCATGTCGAACACTCCGAAGATCCTCGTGACGGGCGCCAGCGGAACCGTCGGCACGGCACTCGTTGGCGAACTCAAGAACCTCGAACCGCGTTTAGCCTTTCACACCGCCGTCAAAGCCGAAAAGGCGAAGACCGAAGGCCACGACACCGTGCTCGTCGATTTCGCGTTCCCTGAAACGTTGAAGCCCGCACTAGAAGGCGTCGACGCGGTCTTCTTGTTGGGGACTGGCGGCCTCGGCCAAGAGCAAGGTGAGATCGCCGTCGTGGCGGCGGCGAAGGAGGTGGGCGTGAAAAAGGTCGTGAAGCTTTCGATGTGGAGCGCCGAGGCCGAGGCGAACACGTTCACGAGGATCCACCGCGCCGTCGAGCGCTTCATCGAAAGCTCGGGACTCATCTTCACGTTCCTTCGCCCCAACGGTTTCATGCAGAACTTCGTGAGCTACATGGCGGACGGGATCAGGACACAGGGAATGATCTACCTGCCGGCAGGTGCTGCAAAGATCAGCCACGTCGACGTGCGCGACCTCGCCCGCGTAGCTGCGATCGCGCTCACGAGCTCTCTGCACGAGGGCAAGGCATACGAGCTCTCCGGACCTGCCGCACTCTCCTACGGTGACGCGGCCGAGGTGCTGTCGAGGGTGCTCGGGAAGCAAGTGCGCTACGTCGCGGTCAACGACGACGCGGCGAAGGCCGCGATGGTCTCCGCGCACATGCCGGCGTTCTACGCGGATTACCTGGTCGAGCTCTACCAATACTACCGAACCGGAGCCGGCTCACCCGTATCACGCGCGGTCGAAGAGATCACCGGGCGTGCGCCCGTCGCGTTCGAGCAATTCGTACGGGACCATGTGAGCGCGTTCTGAGGTGGCACGGCGCTAGAGAGCCTCGCCTTCCTCGATGATTCACTGGTGGAGCGCGAGGAGGTCCGCCGCAATGCGCCGGGCGTGATGGTGATTGAGAATCTGGGAGGAATCGTGGCCGTCAGTAGGGTTGTTTCACAGTGGTTCGGGATCTTCTTGCGCTGAGCCAGAGGCCTACGGCCGAATCGCCTGCGCGCGGGCAGCTCCCCGCATGAGTATCTCCTCGTCGAGCGTGCAGAGCGGCACCGCTTCGCGTGCTGCGAGCCATACATAAAGCGCATCGGGTCCGCGAAGCTTGCACGCCATAGCAACCCGCTGCGCAGCCCTCGCCCGCTTCGGTCCGATCGTCACGAGTTCGTGAGGGGAGTGCGTGAACGGCTCGACGATTGCCTGGACGTCGGGCTCGGGTAGTCCCTGTCGCGCGAGCGCACCGCTCACCTCGACGACGAAGAACGCCGGTACCACGATCGTATCGATGCCTTGAAGCGCCCTCTCCATCTGAGCGCGGGCAGCCGCGTACGACGGCTCGCTCGGACGCGTCGCTGCGATGGCAACCGATGCGTCCAGCACGAGACGCATCACGTTTTCCGATCGTGTCGACGGCGCCCGAGCACCTGCTCGATGCTTTCGGAGGGCCGAGCCGTTGCGTGCTCGGCCAGTCGGTCGAGCAGAGCCTTGGCTTCACTCGCCGTAAGTGGCGGGTGAGGCGGCGCGACCAGATCCGCGGGGACGATGGCTGCGGCGGGCTTGCCGTGCCGCAAGACGAGGAAGCGCTGACCTCGGTGCTCGGCGGCGTCGACGAGCTCGGACAGGTGGGCTTTAGCGTTGGCAAGCGACGTTTTGCGCATGTGACCAATATGACCAATTTCATGCGAACCGTCGAGCTCCATCGGCCTTTCCGGACCAAAGACAGAGGCAAGACCGCCGCCGCGGACCGCTGAGAGGTGCGCCGAGATCAGGGCGACAGCAAAGACGATGGGCTTCCTATCGCTACTCAATTTGGCTGAAACACCCGAATGTAGTCGACCTCCAGACGCGCTGGAAAGGTCGTCATCGACGGGTCACCACCGTTTACGCCGATCGCAAGGTTCACCAAGAGGAAGTGCTCT
>DATEMX010000643.1:0-7101 GCA_035275365.1 Polyangiaceae bacterium
GGCAAAGCCCTCGCCCCGCCGGGGCAAGCCCGGAACAGGGCCCCACCCCCACGGCACCTCCGGCGCCGATCTACCAGCTTCTCCACGCTCGAATCCGAGGGCCGAATTTTCGCCGCGTGGCACTAGAACTCTCCCGCCAACGACACTCCGTCGGGCAGCACCTGCAGTGTGTAGGAGGTGCCGGCTTTCTGTTTGGAACTCATGAGCCACCATGTGAGCCCCCCGGCGAACGTTGCTCCGCCGACAGCCAGAAGACCATAGCTGACTCCGGTGAGCGTTTGCCAGCCGGAGAACGACCCCTCGGGACACGGACACGTGGAGCGCACCTGCTCGAACTTTGCGTGCGCGCGCCAGTAGAATATACCGCCGACACCGGCCAAAACTGCGCCGCTCCCCGCCACGAAGAGCGGCAAAACGCTGCGCGGCGATGGGGTGGGTGGTATGTCGGGTTTCGTCTCCGGCAGCTTCGCGGTAACGGGGAGCGAAACCGGAGGTCCTTGGTGAAGCGGATCTTTCTCGGGCTCTTTCTCACCTTCTTTGCGCGCGCGCTCTCTCTCGACACACGCTCGCATTTCGGCCACACGCTCTTCGACTTCGAGTCGATTCGAGGCGGAACTATCCTCGCGCAGATAACTCTCGTAGGCTCGCAACGCATCGCTGCAATGATCGGCCCCGGACAAACGATGCGCTTGCGCGATGTTGAAGAGCAGCGTCCTGGCGCCCGTCAGCGCGTACACCTGTTCGAACGACTTGCGTGCGAGGTCGTATTCGCCGGCGTTGTAGAGCCGCGCTCCCTCTTCATAGAGCGCACGGGCGGCGTCCTTCGGATCGCCGAAAGCGTTGGCAGCGCACAGAAGGGTAACGGACACCAAGAGCGTGCAGCGGATGTGGGTCAGGTGCGTCAAAACGGTTCCTTGAGTCCGTTGTAGTAGCGCTCACGGCCCGAGGGCTTCGCGGGCGTCGCCTTTCGATCGTTTCGCCGGGCGGGGCCCTTGGTGACCGGCGAGGCCTTGACAGGGTCAGAAGTGGGATACGAAGGCGTCGTCGAGCGGTCGATCGCTGGCGTAGGCGGCAAGTGACCGTCTGGAGGCGAAGGTTCGGCCGTCAGCGGAACCAATTCGCCCGCGCCCGGCACAACGGGCGTAGCACGATCGTCGCTCCGAGAGCTGAGATTGCCCGAAGCCCACGCAAGGCCGAAAGCAACGAGAGTAACGGTGCCGGCCAACGCAACGACGACTCGGCGCGGCTTCGGTGCTGCTGCTTCGACGCGCTTGTCGACGAGGAGCGCTGCAATCAGCGCGTTCATCGTGGGAAAGCGATCTTTGGGGGCCACGCTGAGCCCGCGCCGCAGGATGTCGAAAACCGCGTCGGGAACGCCGGGAGCACTGGCGGAGCGAAGCCGCCCCGCGATAACATTGGTTGCGAGCTCCTGCAGCGCTTCAGCGCCGTTTGCTCCCTCCATGAAAGGATGACTCCCATAGAGAGCCATGTAGAGCGCCACGCAGTAGCTGAACTGATCGGTGCGCGCATCGGTGCGGCGACGCGTGAACTGCTCGGGTGCCATGAAGCTGGGTGTTCCGGTGAGACCACCTTCGCCCGTCGCCGTGAGCGTCAGGAGCGGCGGGCGATGCCGCACGACCTCGTAGGGAAGATCGTGCGAGGACGACTGCCGCGACGGCGCGTCGGAGTCGCGAACGAGCTCGATGCGACGAGCCAGGCCGAAGTCGGTCACGCGTGCGCGCCCATCGCGCCCCACCAAGACGTTGGCCGGCTTGAAATCGCGGTGGACGAGCTGCTGCTCATGCGCTGCGGCGAGGCCGCGGCCCGCGTCGACGAAGACGTCGCGGATGCGAATCCAACCCTGCTCTCGCTCGCCGAGCCACTGCCCCAGCGTTTGCCCGAGAACCAGCTCCATCACGATGAAGACTTGATCGCCGTAGGTGCCGACGTCGAAGACGGTCACGACGTTGGGGTGGGACAAGCGCGCCATCGCCTGCCCTTCTCGCAGGAGACGCTCCTTCAGCTGGTCGAGATCTCGTTCGCGCCCCGGATCGGTGCGCAGCAACTTGAGCGCTATTTTTCGGCGCAGCCCCGGATCGTAAGCGCCGTAGACCATCCCGGCCGCGCCGATGCCAATGACTTCGGAGATGACGTAGCGAGAGACGTGCGTGCCGGGGCTTAGCGGAGAATGTGGCGCGCGCGGAAGCTCCAGGATACCCGGTTCGTCGTCGGGCTGCGCGTCGTCACTTTCCGCCTCGAAGAAAAATTTCGACGTTTCCGCGACCACGCTTCGGCAGTCGGAGCATCGACTCAGGTGTTCTTCGACGACAGGGACAGCTTCCAGGGCAAGCTGTCCCTGTACGAAAGAGAAAACACTTTCGTCCGTCAGGCAACCCCGCTCGGTTAACACGACGCGTGGAGCTTGCAGCCTGGCAGTATTCCGAGCAAGAGAAAAGCTGTGAGCCTTGCCGAGCTATTGCTCCGAAATCTTCGCGAGCTCCATCCCGACGCGAGCGCGAGCAGAGAACCCTCGCTCGAGGGCCTCGAGAGCACGCTCCGCGAGATTGTGTCGAAAGCTCACGCTGCATGGCCAACCGTCGGCGTGTCCGACGAGACTTTCGTCCGCTATTTAGCGGAAAGAATGAGCGGACCCGGCGACGTGATGTCCATGCTCGCCGCCGTTCACAGCGCGGACCTCTACCTCGCATGCGCCTGTCGGCACGGCGACCCGCGCGCAATTGCAGCCTTCGAAGAACGTTACGTTGCAACGGTTGCGCTCCACCTGAGCGGGAGCGACGCGCAGCCCCTCTTTAGCCAGGAGTTGAAGCAGACCCTGCGTGAACGAGTGCTCGTAGCCGACAGCGGCCTCGTTCCACGCATCGCCTCGTACAATGGGCGCGGCCCGCTCGGCGGCTGGCTCCGCATGGTCGCCGCGAGAATTGCGGTCGACCTCCGCCGCGCGGAGAAGAAGGCAGGCTCGCGTGAGGCTTTCTTTTCGCTGCCGCTCCCGACGCTCGATCCGGAGCTCGCGTACATCAAGGAGCGCTACCGACGCGAATTCGAAAATGCGCTCGAGTCGGCCTTTACGGCCCTGGCGCCCCGCGAGGGGGCCATCATGCGCCTCTACTTCCTCGACGGCGTGGGGGCGGCGGCGATTGGGGCCATGTACCGCGTCTCGTCGCGAACGGTTCAGCGCTGGATTGCTTCGACCCAGCAGACCATCCTGCGTGACACGCGGCGCGTGCTCACCGAAAAGCTGTCCCTATCGACCACCGAGCTCGATAGTCTCCTCGGTCTCGTTCAGAGCCAGCTCGGCGAAGGCCTGGATCGCTACCTGAAAAAATCCACTGTCGACTGAAACGTCGCGCGCGCCAGAGGATCGGCGGCCTTTGCGCTTTTCGTCAGAGCGCTTGGATCGAGACGTTGCCGAGGACGGCCACGCCGATGACCCGCAGCACTGGCTTTTCAGGGTCATTGTGGCTCGGTCGACCGCGCTGCTCGAACGAGCCCATGAAGCCGCCGCTCACGATCTCGACCCGCACGCCGCGCGGCACGACGATGTCGATGTTGCCCATCACGGAAACACAGCGCAGCACGACCACGCCGGGGCCGCCGAGCTCGCCGCGGAAATCGAGGCGCAACGTTCCCATGACGCACGCCGCCTTGACGACGCTGCCGGGGATCAGGTCGAACGTTCGCTCCACCGCCCCCATGACGTTGATCACCGGCTCGTGAGAGCGCGCGAGGGGAGCGGGCGCGACGCGGGCCAGAGGATCGGGAGCCGGCGCGGGGGCAACAGACGCGACCGCGGGCAGATCGGCGAAGACGGCATCGATCGCGAAAGGGCGCTCCGCCGCCTTCACGCGCTCGATGCGTCGTTCGAGCTCGCCCACGTCGAGATGGCTCTTTTCGAAGTGCTGCTGGAGGCGTTCGACGCCAGCGCGCACGTCGCGAACGCGATCGCCTTCGCGCCATGCAACCTCGGCGTCGGCTTCATGCGACAAGGTCGTGAATTCCTCGCCATGCGCCGACCACCACACCTCGGCGTCCGCCGCCGTCCACGGAGACTCGGCCGCGCACGCCGACAATCTCTCGCCGAGCTCTTTCATGTCGGGGCGCTCGGCGGGCACCTTCTTCAGGCAATCGAGCACGAGCCGTTCGAGCGCCGCCGGGATCGCTTGGTGCGTGCGCTCCGAGGGCGGCGCGGGCACGACATGAACGTGACCCACCATCATCTCCAGCGCCGTGGCACCCCGAAAGACGAAGTTGGCCGTCAAGAGCCAATAGGCCACGCACCCAAGCGCGTAGACGTCGGCGTGGGGCGTGAGGTCTCCCTTGGCGGCCTCGGGCGGCAAGAAAGCGGGCGATCCGGGGATGGCACCTTCGATGGTGAGCGAGGTGGAGCCATCGGAAACGACATGCTTCACGAGGCCAAAATCGAGCACCTTCACGAAGTCGCGCGCGAGGCCCATGGAGCATGTGAAAATGTTGGCGGGCTTGATGTCGCGATGGATGAGACCGCGCTGGTGCGCCTCGGAGAGCGATTCGCACGCGCCGCGCAACAGATGAATCGCCCTCGCCGGACTCACCTCGCCAAAACGTTCGACGAGCACGTCGAGGCTGAGGCCGAGCAGCAGCTCCATCGCGTAGTAGAAGCCGCGCTCTCCGACGGTGCCAAAGTCGTAGATGGCGATCGTGTGGGGCGAACGAAGGGCGCTCGTGGCGCGCGCCTCACGCTCGAAACGCTTGAGCGTCTCGCCCTCGCTCGGAAACAAGAGCGCCGCGTCGGGGCGAATCAGTTTGACGGCCGCCAGGCGGCCCAAGAGCTCGTGACGAGCGAGCCAAACCTCGCCCATGCCGCCTGCACCGACGAGATCGACGAGGCGGTAGGCGCCCACCGACATGCCCTTCGACCCCGCCAGGTTACCGAGCCCGTCGGACACGCGCCGCTTCGATTTTCGACCCTCGGCCGTACCCCGGCCCTGCTCACTCAAGAGATCTCGCTTCCTTCGCGCAATGCGCAACCGACATCCTAGAACACCGAACGGTTTGACCGTACGGCGTTTTCTAAGTTCTTTCCACAGTCGTCCGTGAATACGTCCCAGGCGACGACCTAACGAAAAAGCTTCCGTCTTCCGTCCTCTGGCCTCTTGCTCACGTGCCCCGTTCGCTCTAGTGATGGGCGAATGTCGCCCCCTCCGCAATGTTTAGCCGTCCTGGTGGTCGAAGACGACGACGACATCCGTGAAGCCGTGGCCGGCGTGCTCGAAGGTGAGGGCTTTCAGGTCTATCAAGCGGAGAACGGCGCGCGCGCGCTCGATCGCTTGAAGGACATGCCCCACCCATCCCTCATCCTTGCCGATCTCATGATGCCGGTGATGGACGGCTGGCAGCTCATCGGTGCGCTCTCGCGCGACGACCGGCTTGCCACGCTACCCGTCGTCTTGGTTTCCGCCCTTGACAAGGGCAGGCCAGAGGGCTTTCTTCACATCAAGAAGCCCATCGATTTCAACGATCTTCTCAAAATCGTCGACGGCCATTGCCTGCGTCGTACCTAAATGATCGAGCATGACTCCACATGAGTTTGCCCTTCCTTTTGCGTGGGGCGAAGCTAGCCCTTTAAGGTGCTTCGAGGTCGCGCTTTTACTGCTTTTCCACGGAGACCGATTCGCAGGGGCCTCGCGCGGGCTGCGGCACGACGAGCGACTTTCTCGGGAACCAGCATAATCTTCAATAATTTCAGGTAGCGAACACCTTGAGAGGGCTGGTTCTCAGATGCCGAACCGTTCGGCCACCGAAGACTTCGGCTTGCGCGCCGGCGGAACCGGAATCCGCTTATCGGGCTGGACTGAAGCCGTCGGCGCTGCACTCGTCATCGCCGCGGGCGTTGCTTCGAGCGCGGGCAGCGCCCTGGAAGGAACTTCTCGAATGGGCGGCGGTGGCGCGGACGGCGATGGGGTGGCCGGCGCGACCTTGAGGTCGGACGCCAGCACCGTGGACGGCGGCGTCGACGGTGCACGATCGGCGACGAGCTTGTACATGACGATGCCACCCCACATCAAGCCACTCGCGAGCGCGGCCGACACGGCCCTAAGGCGCGCCTTGCCGGCGCGCGATCGCGACGCGTTCCCCCATGATGGCTGAAGGTTCTTCGGTGGAAGCAAGACAGCTTCGCGCGGCACGGCGGGCGCGGGCTGAATCTGCAGCGCGGGCCCGCTCGAAGAGGGACGCTCGCTCGCGGGGCCGTCGTGGCCAATGCGGGCGGAGACGGCGGCAAGACTCGACGGCGCGTTACCCGAAACGGGCGCCGCCCCGGGGATCGCTCGCCGCTGCGTCGTTGCTTCGTCGGTGAACGAATCGCCCATGCGAACACCGCTCGCCCGCACCCACGCGGCAAGCTCGTCGGGCGAGCCGAGATGGCCTTGGGCGACGTTCTCGATCTCGGCGCCGAACGCGCCGACGTGCGGCCACCGGAGCTCGGGATCGACCTCGAGCGCGCGCATGGCGACTTCGGCGAGATCGCGCGCCCATGGCGAGTCGGTGGGCACTGCGGGAGCTCGTACCTTGCCGCCGACGAGCTGGGTGACGATCTCGTCGGCCGCGAGGCCGTAGAAGAGAGGGCGCCCCTCGAGCGCTTCCCACAAAAGAACGCCCGCGCTGAAGACATCGGCGCGTTGATCGGCCGTGTCACCGAGGAGCTTCTCGGGCGCCTGATACCAAGCCACTTCACGCGGCGGCAGCGATCCAGGAGCCCAGCGCGAGTGGGTCACCGGCGTGAGGCGCGCGAGCCCGTCACGTCCGACGACAATGTAGGTGGGTGACACCTCGCCGTGAACGAAGTGAATGGGCTCGCCCGCGAAGCGCGCATTGTGGATGGCGGCGAGCCCGCTCAGCGTGTCGAGCAGAATGCGCAGCGCAAGGCCCAGCGACACGGGATTCGTCGCAGCCGACTTCAACTCGGCGAACGTCCGCTCGGTGGAGGACCGCGGCTCGAAGCCGGGCCCCTCGGCCGCAGCACGCATGGCGACCAGATGCGGATGCCTCAGCTCCGCGATGATCTCCGTGTTGGTAAACTCGCCCGAAGCGCGACGCTCGGTGAGC
>DATEMX010000644.1:0-3287 GCA_035275365.1 Polyangiaceae bacterium
CGACGCCGGCGACGACACCGTGCGTATCGTCGCCGCCGTTGCCGGGCTCATGGGAACCGTGGCCTACGCAGACCGAAAGTACACCGCGTCCGAAGAAGAACGCATTCGTGCGGAGCTCCGGCGTGTCGAATCACTCTCCCAAGAAGGCATCGATGCGATCTGCGGAGCGTTGCGCGACCACATCGTCGAGATCGCGACGGTCGAGGCCCCGATCTATGCGCGCGAGCTTCTGCAGCTTGCTGACCGAGACTTCCGTCGTGAAGTCCTCGACGCCCTCATCGACGTTGCTGCGGCAGACGACGAGATCGTCCTCGCCGAGACGAACTCGATGCGGCTCACCGTCACCGCGCTCGGGCTCACCCAGGCCGACTACAACGAGTCGCAAGCTCGCCATCGAGAGAAGCTGCGGTCACTGAAGAAATAGAAGCGCGCGCCGTCTTGGCTCCTGATCTCTGCCCGGATTTCGGCCGCGCGGCACTACGTCGTTACGGCGTTGCGGAGATACGCGCCGCGGCGATAATTCAGTACGTAAACCACGGCGCTCAAGAAATTGGTCGCCGCGACGACCATCCATAGGCGCGATTGGGTGGGCGTGGTCAGGAAAACCGAGCCGATGGCGAGCGGGATCTGGAACAACAAGACGACGCCGAGATCGATGAACATCGTCGTGCGCGTGGCGCCGGCGCCCGTCATCGCGCTGCCCAAGACGATGCCTATGCCCAGAGCGAGGTAGCTCGGCGCGACGATCGCAAGATAGCCGAGCGCCACATGGATGACGCCGGGATCGTCGTCGAAGAAGCGAACGACGGGCAGGCCGAGCTTTCGGTAGACGATGACGAGGAGCGTCATGGCGCACAGGTTGTAGAAGGCGGCCGCCCAGCCGCTGTCGGTGGCGCGCTTTTCGCTCCCTGCCCCCAAGTTTTGGCCGACGAACGTTTGCGCGGCGCTGCCCCAGCCGAGCCCTACGAAGAGCGCCATCGTCTCGAGCCTGAAAACGATGCCGAGCGCGGTCGTTGCCGTTTGATCGGTTTCGCTGGTGAACGCGCGGGCGACCAAGGCATGGACGGCGAGCATCGCCAAGATGCGGATGACGAGCTGCGTGCTCGAAGGCCACGCGATTCGAAAGATCTCGCCGCCGATGGCGCGGTCGAGTCCGCCGCGCACGGGGCGCTGGAAGAGACCGAAACGTCGGATGACGAGCCATAGAAGGGGGCACAGGGTGACGGTGCGCGCGATGACCGTGGCCCACGCCGCGCCGATGACCTCCATGCGCGGCACATGCAGTATACGAGCGACGGGCGGCCCCCACGCAAACACGGGCGGCGCCTCGCCGGGACCGTAGACGAAGAGCACGGCCAAAAATAGGTTCAGTACGTTCGAAAACAGCAGCATCGCGACCGGCGTCTTGCTCGAGCCGAGTGCCCGCTGGATGGCGGTGACCTGCAAGAGGAAGAAGATCGAGAAGCTCCCGCCCAAGATCACCTGCAGATACCGCGCGCCGAGCTCGGCCACCTGACCCTTGGCGCCCACCACGTCGCGCATGATGAAGCTCGACGACAAGAGCCCGATGGCACCGAAGAGGAGCGACCACGAGGTGACGAGGATCATCGACTGCCACGCGACGCGGCGCGCGGCCTCGCGATCGCCGCGCCCGTCGTGCTGCGAAACGAGCGCCGCGGTGGCCGTCGAGATGCCGTAGCTCACGATCGAACCGATGGCCGCGATCTGATCGCAGATCCCGATGGCGCCGAGGCTCGGCCCCGCGACGAGCGGATCGAGGCGCGAGATGAGGTACGCGTCGACGAGGTTGAACGTCGTTTGCAGCCCCATGCCGAGCGCGAGGGGCGCGCCGAAAGAAAAGACGGCCGCGGCCAAGGGGCCGCTCACGATGCGAACGTTGGCCTGCTCCGCGCTCATTGCGCAGCGCTCTCGCTTTCGCCCCCCTCGGCCCCGACGCGCTCGAAGCAGGTCTCCGGGATCGCGCGGTGCTTGCGCACGAGCGCGGTGGCCTTGACGAACCTATCGGTCACCGGATCGTGGTAACCGCTCGCCGTGCCAATGGCCTCGTCGCCGGCGCCGTAGAACCGCACGATGCGCTCCATCATCACTTCGCGTACCCACTTGCCCACCATCGAGGCCATCGCCACGAGGAGGTGATTCGCGTCGGCGTCACGTACGAAGGCGATCGTTCCGAGCCCGGGGAAGCTGTAGGCGCTGCGCTTTCTGCCCTCTTCGATGATCGCGTGGAGGCGTCC
Source organism: Polyangiaceae bacterium (assembly GCA_035275365.1). Taxonomy (GTDB): domain Bacteria; phylum Myxococcota_A; class Polyangia; order Polyangiales; family Polyangiaceae; genus DASWDH01. The sequence continues at coordinate 2,256 of DATEMX010000644.1, forward strand.
GCCGAGCGGTCCGAATGCGTCGGAGTAGCGGGCATAGCCGCCGACCTTGCCGCAGACGACGTCGAGGTATTCGCCCGCGCGCTCGCGCGTCTCGATCACGATGCGTTCCATCGCGTGCAGATCGACGTCGAAGCGGGAGCGCCCCTCGGCCTTGGCCTGGTTGAGGCGCTTGGTGCAGACCACGCTCGACTTGGCCCCGATGATGTCGACCCCCTTCGCCGCGAGCTTGTCGAGATCGCGCGACACGTCGTCGACCATGTCGTCGTCGGCGTCGAACGCCTCGCGCTCGGTGTTCCAACACTGCGACTCGGCGTGCGAAGGGCAGAGCCGCCGGAGCTCCTCGCGCGGATCGAGCGCGAGCGCGTGAATGAGCGCGTCGGGGTCGTTCGCGGCGAGCCCGAGTTTGCGAGCGATCGCGCGCGCCCATGCTTCGCCGAGGGCGACGTCGCCGTGCGACACCATGGCTTTCGAATCGCCGAGCCGCTTGGCGATCGCCCCTTTGGGCTTGCGCGAGGCGATGTTTTTACCTTGCTCGGTGACGCGCGCGACGACGGCGGTCACGACCAACGGCCCGAGGCGAGGCCCGAGCCCGTTTTCATCGATGCCGATCCGGAGGGGCTCGATCATGCGACGATCGCCACCATTAGCATGCCCTCATCCCCCCGCGACGGGCGGAATCGCGGCGACGACGTCGCCGTTGGCGATGACGGAGTCGAGAGCGGCAAACTCTTCGTTTCGCGCCCACCGAACGGCACCGAGGCGTCCGGCGAGCGCGGGGAGGAGAGTCTCCAAATGCAGCGCAAGCTCGCCGATCGTCGTGACCGAAGGCGGCAGCACGAGCCGCTCTTCGGAGCGACCCGCCGCTTCACGAATTCCGGCAAAATAGAGGAGCGTGATGGTCAACCGGCTCGCAGGTTATACCGTTGACGCAGGGCCTACCAGATCGACGTCGCCAGCGAGCGCACCCAGCGGGCGCGCGACGGTGCGGCGAATCGTTCACGATTTCCATTACGTCGAACCGATTTTGCTCGG
>DATEMX010000645.1:0-5140 GCA_035275365.1 Polyangiaceae bacterium
ACTCGATGCCCGATTCGATTCCACCCCCGCCGCCCACGCGTAAGCCGAGCAGCAAACGGCCGCCCACCGACAAGCGTTCGAACGGTCTTCGAGAACTCTACGCCACCTATTCTGCCATCAAGACCGGGCAAGACATCGCCACGCGCGCCAAGGCGCAGCTCGTCGAAGCCAATCTTCGGCTCGTGGTTTCGATCGCCAAGAAGTACCGAAACCGCGGGCTGCAGTTCTTGGATCTCATCCAAGAGGGCAACCTCGGCCTCATTCGCGGCGTCGAGAAATTCCAATACAGCCGCGGCTACAAGCTCAGCACCTACGCCACGTGGTGGATTCGCCAGGCCATCTCGCGCGCCATCTCCGATCGTGCTCGTACCATCCGCATTCCCGTGCACATGGTCGAAACGACGAACAAGCTGCTCCGCCTGAGCCGTTCGTTCGTGCAGGAGTTCGGGCGCGAGCCAACGCCGCAAGAGCTCGCCGACAAGATGGGGGTTCGCGTCGAGGTCATTCGCAAGGTGTTCGAGATCACCAAGGAGCCCCTAAGCCTGGAGACGCCCGTGGGCGACGAAGGCGACACGATGCTCGGCGATTTCATCGGCGACACCAGCCTCCCCTCCCCTGCCGACGTCGTGCTCGACGCCGACTTGGCCGAGCAGACGCAGAAGCTCTTGCAGACGCTGACGCCGCGAGAGCAGAAGGTCTTGCGCATGCGTTTCGGCATCGAAGAAAAGGCCGAGCACACCCTCGAAGAAGTCGGGCAAGAGTTCTCCCTCACGCGGGAGCGCATTCGCCAGATCGAAGCGAAGGCGCTGCGTAAGCTCGCGCACCCCGTCCACGCCAAACGGCTGCGGTCGCTCATCGAAAGCTGAACCATCCAGCGACGGCCGACATCGGCGACGGCTTCGTGGCAATTGCCGACTGAACTGCGCGGTGCAGAACCCGAACGGCGAGCACGCCCTGGCCCCACCCCGCCGTCGCCGGAGCAGCCCAAGGTTGTTGTGAGCTCGAGAGAGTGTTAGAGGAAATCGCATGGGACGAATCGGCGGCGGTGAGCTCCTCCTGATCCTGCTGCTAGCGTTGCTCATTTTCGGACCGAGCAAACTCGCCGACATGGGCAAAGGCCTCGGCGAAGGCCTCAAGAACTTCAAGAAAGGCCTGTCTCCAGAGGACGAGGCCAAAAAGACCGAAGCCAGCCCGCCGCGACCGCCCGATCCGATCAACGCACCGGAAGCATCGAAGGAACAGGACAAGCCGAGCTGACGCGCGTCCTTCGACGTTGGCCTTCTGGGGCCGCCCGATTCACGCAGTGGAATGTGCGTTGCACCGCCCTCGCGGATGGTGTTCGCACGCAAACGCATGGCTCTGCTCGCGCTCGTGACCGGCTGCGGCTCGGAATCCTATGCCTACCGACCAGCGGAACAAGCAACCGCAACGTTGAGCGGGCTGCCGGCCGCGCGCTACGGCGTGCCGCCCGAGCGTCCGTCGGGCACGGTGCGCGTGGCCTCTCCGGGGCTGACGGAGATCGGCGTGAACGACGGGCAACGCGCGAAAATGTTGCTCTTGCGCGTGAACGTCGAAAACAACTCCGACGAGGAGCCTTGGAGTTTCGACACGCGCGAGCAACGCGTCGTCGTCGCGGGAGACGGCGAGAGCCGGCCGGCCTATGTCGCCTCGGCGCAAAAAGAGTCGCCTCTCTTTCGCATCGCGCGCGGCGAGAAGCGAACGATCGATCTCTATTATCCACCACCTGCCGGGTTCGCCGACGCCAAACGTCCCCCTTCGTTCGACATCATCTGGCAAGTCAAGACCGGCGAGCGCGTCGTTGCCGAACGAACACCTTTCGACAGCGTTGCCGCCGAGCCTGCGAACGGCGTGGCGCCGCCGAATCGCTTTGGGACGGGTTGGGGTCTCGGTCCCTATTGGTGGTACGATCCGCTCTGGCCAGGACCGACGTACGTGATCGCGCCGGGCAATCCTCCTCTGCCAGTGCCGCTCGTCGCGCCGCCCGTTCATCGCCCAGGCGGCTGAGCCCCGCCCCCCCCACCGCCTCCCCTCCGAAAGGAGCATCGGCGCATCGGCCGGCTCCACGGTGCCGCGGCTGAGTATTTCCCTTTTGCCGAGACTCATTCGATACTGCCGCCATTCGTTTCCCCGTTGGGATTAGCCTTGAAGACACCGCCCCCCATCACGACCACCGATTCGAACGACTCCGAACGTTCGCCCTGGGCCAGCCGCTGGATGCTCGACCCAAGCATCGACTTTCTGAACCATGGGTCGTTCGGCGCCTGCCCCACGGCCGTACTCGAAATACAGCAACACTGGCGCGAACGGTTGGAGCGGGAGCCCGTTGCGTTCATGCTCCGCGAGCTCGAGGGGCAGCTCGACGCGGCCCGCGCTAGCGTGGCAGCGCTTCTGCGCGCCGATTCCGACGATCTCGCCTTCATTTCCAACGCCACGACGGGCGTGAGCACGGTGCTCAGGTCGCTCGACTTCGCCAGAGGTGACGAAATTCTCACGACCGACCACACCTACGCCGCGTGTCGTAACGCACTCGACGCGAACGCAACACGCGCGGGGGCCACCGTCGTCACGGCGCGCGTGCCGTTCCCACTCTGCAACTCCGACGAGGTGGTCGACGCCGTGCTCGCGTGTGTGACCCCCCGCACGCGCCTCGCGCTGCTCGATCACGTGACGAGCACTACGGGGCTCGTGTGGCCAGTCGAACGGCTCGTCCGCGCATTGGCCGAACGCGGCGTCGACGCGCTCATCGACGGCGCCCACGCTCCGGGCATGATCCCCGTCGATCTCGGCAGCCTCGGGGCCGCATATTACACGGCCAACTGCCACAAGTGGCTGTGCGCCCCGAAGGGCGCCGCCATCCTGCATGTTCGGCGCGACCGACAGGCCCGCGTCAGGCCGCTCGTCATCAGCCACGGCGCCGCCTCGCCTCGCCGCGATCGGTCGCGCTTTCGCCTCGAGTTTGATTGGACCGGAACGATCGATCCTTCGGCGTGGCTCTGCGTTCCCGATGCCATCCAGTTCCTCGAGGGCCTTTTGCCAGGCGGCCTGGCGGCCCTTCGCGATCGCAACCGCGCGATGGCGCTCGGTGCGCGCGACGTCATGGCAAAAGCTCTCGGCGTGAAGGCGCCTGCGCCCGACGAGATGATCGGCGCCCTCGCGACGCTTCCGCTTCCCGAAGCGACGGGCGAGGGACAATTTCCGCTGCACATCGATCCGCTTCAAGACGCCCTGTTCGCCCAGCACCGCATCGAGGTGCCCGTCTTTTGCTGGGGGCCGCCGCGTCACCGATGGATTCGCGTGGCCGCGCAGGCCTACAACAGCGACGCGCAGTATCGCCGGCTCGCCGCCGCGCTCGTCGATCTCTTGCGCCACGAGGCGGCTCAGCCGGCGTTGCGACGGACCACACTCGAGAGCACGGCAATCTTGACGAGCATGGAGGCGTTGACCGGGTCGTCGGGCTCGGCCAAGACTTCCTGATGGCGGCCGCTGCCGTCGAGCTCGAAGAAACCGATCCTGCGTCCCTCGCCGGCCTGCGTGACGAGGAACCGTGCCCCACCGAGGCGTGTGACGCGGTACCGTTCCCCGGCGAAGTTCACTACGGAATCTTTGGCCGTTCGCGCCACTGGTTCCGTGAGGAGGCTCCTTTTCGCCGTGTCGACGCTGGTGGCCGATTGGCCGAGCACCCACTCGAGCGAGCCGGGCTCCGGCTGGGCCGCGAGACTCTGACCGGTGACCTTGTAGATGACGACCTTCGAGAGGCCCGCCACCAGCCCCACGGCCACCGAACCGACGATCGCCAGCGTGGCACAAACGAAGAGGAGCTGACCTAGGAGCATCGCAAGGGCCTCGGCTTTTGTCTCGAGAACGGCATCCTAGCACCACCGCCGCCGAATCTGGCTACCGATCTCGGGAGCTGCCAACGGCGGAGGCCACCCGGACGGACGACAAAACGAAACCGGCCGATCCCGCGCTTGGCGGAACCGGCCGGCCTGGCGGACGCTCGCGAGTTCGGCGAGTATCAGCCGCCCTTCTTCATGTCGGCGAGCTTCGCCTTGAAGTCGGCGACGTTTTCCTTCTTGATGACCTCGACGCCCGTGTCGATGATGCCCGTAGGCGGGAGGGAGGCCTTGGCCGTTTGGCCCTTGGTGGCCAGATCGTGCATCCACTTGCTCGATAGATAACCGAACATGAACGGCTTCTGCACGACCGTCGCTTGAATGGTGCCGCCGGCGATGCCGTCGAGCGTCGCGTCGTCTTCGTCGAACACGGCCGCGAGGACCTTGCCCTTCTTGCCGAGCGAGTCGATGGCCGCCGCGATGGCCGGACCGTTGTAGTTCCAAAGTCCGACGACGAGGTTCAGATCGGAGTGGGCGTTGATGATGTCTTCGACGTTCGAGCGAGCCTTGGCGCGGTCGGTGTTGTCTTCGCGCTTGTCGACGACCTCGATCTTCTTGCCGGCGATGGCATCTTGGATGCCCTTGAAGCGCTGGATGGCGTTATCGGCGCCGAAGGTGCCTACGAAGACGGCGATCTTGCCGCCGTTCGGCAGAAGCTTGACGATCTCGTTGCCGAGCATCTTGCCGGCGTCGTAGTTGTTGGTGCCGATGTAGAGAAGGCGCTTCGACTTGTCGGCATCCGAATCGAACGTGATGAGGTTCGTCTTCTCGGCAACCTTGTTGAGCACACCGACCTGATCGTTCGGTGCGATGACGCTGACGGCGATCGCGTCGTACGACTGGCTCGCCAGGTTTTGCAGGATCTGGTTCTGATCTTCGGGGGTGCCGTTGGGCGGCATCTTGATGTCGACTTGAACTTTTCCTTCGGCTTCGTACTTGTGGATGCCGGCGGCGGCGATCTTCCAAAATTGGCTCGGATTGTTGGTCACGAAAGCGAGCTTGACGATCTTGCCGGCGCCTCCGCTTTCACCTCCGCCACCTCCACCGCGGTTACATCCAAATCCGGCGGCCAACACTAGCGCGAGCACAGTGGTGAGCGCATAACCCGTCTTCCAGGATTTCGTCATTCTCTTCACGGCAGGTCTCCTAGGTTCGTGTGCCCTAACGCTAAGGTGCTAGAACACCGATCAGCTTACGCCGCTCGGTGTTCTAGCTTGTTTTGTTAT
>DATEMX010000646.1:0-4349 GCA_035275365.1 Polyangiaceae bacterium
TGAACATCTCGTTCGTCACGACGGCGAAGACCGACGACGAAGGGCGTGCCTTGCTCGCCCAACTCGGCATGCCCTTTCGGGCCTAAAGGAACTTAGAGAACCCGCTAAGGCGATCTCTATTCATTGGTGAGGCAAAAAGAAAATGGCTCGTGCCTGTCAATTCGCGAAGCTCAATCAAGCTCCCAAGTTTTCGACCCGTCACCGCAATCGCTGCAAGGTCTGCGGCCGCGGGCGGGGCTATTACCGCGACTTCGAGCTCTGTCGCATTTGCCTCCGTCTCTTCGCGCTCAAGGGTGAAATCCCCGGCGTGATCAAAGCGAGCTGGTGACGCCATGATGACCGATCCCGTCTCCGATATGTTGACCCGCATCCGCAACGCGGCGCTCGCGCGCCACGAGCGCACCCTCGTCCCGGCGAGCCAACTCAAGAAGCACATCGCCGAGATCTTGAAGCTCGAAGGCTTCATCGCGGACGTCCGCGTCGAGGACGACCCGCGTACGCTCGTCGTCGTGCTCAAGTACGACCGAAACCGCTCGAGCGCCATCGACGGCATCCGCCGCGTTTCGCGCCCCGGCCGGCGGGTCTACGTTCCCCACGACCGTATCCCCCGCGTTCTCTCGGGCATGGGCGTGGCCATCCTCAGCACCTCGCGCGGCGTCATGAGCGACAAAGAAGCGCGTCGTCAGAAGGTCGGCGGCGAGCTCCTCTGCGAGGTTTGGTGATCCCAATGGAAGCGACGCCTCAGAAAGAGTCCAAGCAAATCCAGTCGCGCGTGGGCAAGCGCCCCGTCGACGTGCCGAAGGGCATCACCGTCGCCATCAAAGACGGCGCGATCAAGGTCGAGGGGCCTAAGGGCAAGCTCTCCCGCGCCCTTCCTGCCGGCGTCGACGTCAAGGTCGACGGGCCGAAGATCTCGGTCACCTCGAGCCTCGGCGGTCGCGATGCTTCGCGGATGCAGGGTCTCGTGCGGGCGCTCATCGCCGGGATGGTGAAGGGCGCAGCCGAGGGCTACACGCGCACGCTCGAGCTGAAGGGCACCGGTTACCGCGCCGAGGTCAAGGGAACGACGCTCAACATGGCGCTCGGTTTCTCGCACCCCATCAACTTCCCCATCCCCGCCGGCATCAAGTGCGAGGTCCCCGGCGATTCGAAGGGTACCATCGTCAACTTGAGCGGCGCCGACAAGGAGCTCATGGGTCAGACCGCCGCGACGATCCGGGGGTTCCGCCCGCCGGAGCCCTACGCCGGAAAGGGCGTGCGGTACCAGGGGGAGAAGGTCCGCGAGAAGGCGGGCAAAGCCGGCAAGGGCGGCAAGGGCGGCAAGTAGTCACCGAGTAGACACGAGGAATTTCTGCCATGGCGATGAGAATCGTTGGACGCGAGCGGCGCAAGCTGCGCATCAGGAAAAAGATCTCCGGCACGGAAGCACAGCCGCGCCTCACCGTGTTTCGCACGGCCAAGCACATCTACGCCCAGGTCGTCGACGACAGCACGGGCCGCACGATTGCCCACGCCTCTACCCTCTCGAAAGACCTGAAAGGGTCGCTCGACGAGGGCAACAAAACCGACGCCGCCAAGAAGGTGGGCGCGCTCGTCGCCAAGATCTGCCTCTCGAAGAAGATCGAGCGCGTCGTGTTCGACCGCAACGGGTACCTTTACCACGGTCGCGTGAGCGCTCTCGCCAGCGCGGCTCGCGAAGGCGGCCTCAAGTTCTAAGAAACCTCACACGAAGGCCGCATTCGGCCTCTATCGGAGACTTCGCATGTCGTTCGAGCAGATGGATGAAGAGAAGCTGAAGGAGCGGGTGATTCACATCAACCGCGTCGCCAAGGTCGTCAAGGGCGGCCGCCGCTTCAGCTTTTCGGCTTTGGTCGTGGTGGGCGACGAGGCGGGACACGTCGGCGTCGGTCTCGGTAAGGCCAACGAAGTGCCCGAGGCGATCCGCAAGGGCAACGATCAGGCACGCAAGAACATGTTCAAGGTGCCGCTGCTTCAGGCTTCGATCCCGCACGAGGTGTTCGGTCACTTCGGCGCCGGCAAGGTGCTGCTCCGCCCCGCCTCGGCGGGAACGGGCGTCATCGCCGGAGGCGCGGTTCGCGCCGTCGTCGAATCGGCCGGCATCCACGACATCCTCTCGAAGTGCCTCGGCTCGTCGAACCCTCACAACGTCGTTCGCGCGACGGTGAAGGCGCTCAAGATGCTGAAGGCCGCCGAGCAGATCGCCGGCAAGCGCGACAAATCGACCGACGAGATCGCGCCAAAGCACGTGCGCGCGGCGCAAGGGGCCAAGGCCGTCAAGGTGGCTCCGCCCAGCGAAGTCGGAGGCGCAGCATGAAGAAGCAACTGAAGGTCAAGCAGCTCCGTAGCATCATCGGTGTCCCCTACCCGATTCGGCTCGTGGTGAAGGGCCTCGGGTTGCGCGGTCCGGGAACCGAGGTCACGGTGGCCAACACTCCCTCGTTTCGCGGCATGGTGAAGAAGGTTCTGCACCTCGTATCGGTGCAAGAGGTCCAAGGATAAAAGCTCATGAGCGACACTCTCTCCAAGCTGTCCCCGCCCGAGGGCGCCGTCACCAAAGAGCGGCGCATCGGCCGCGGCGTCGGCTCCGGGCTCGGTAAGACGGCCGGGCGCGGGCAAAAGGGCCAAAAAGCTCGCTCGAAGGGGAACATCAACAAGCTCCACTTCCAGGGCGGTCAGACCCCCATGCAGCGCCGCCTCCCCAAGCGCGGCTTTCGCAACCCGTTCGGCGTCGAAACCGCTGCTTTGAACGTCGGCGACCTCGAGCGATTCCCGGTCGGAGCCAACGTCGACGAGAAGGCCCTCCGCAGCGCCAAGCTCGTTCGCGGTCAAGTGGACCGGATCAAGGTTTTGGGCGACGGTGAGCTCACCAAGAAGCTCACGGTGACCGCCCATTCGTTCTCGAAATCCGCTCAAGAGAAGATCGAAAAAGCAGGCGGCAAGGCTATCGTGCTTGCTCCACAGGCGCCCGAGTCTTAAGTCTGAGCGCCAATCCTATGGCCCTCGGCGGATTCTCGAACATCACCAAAGTTCCGGAGCTTCGGAAGCGAATCCTCTTCACGCTGGGGATGCTCGCGGTCTATCGGATTGGCGTCTTCATCACGGCGCCCGGCGTCGACCGCAACGTCATGCGTTCCGTCGTTGCCAAGCAGTCGGGCGGCCTGCTCGGGCTCTTCAACCTCTTCTCCGGCGGCGCCCTCGAGAACCTCTCGATTTTCGCGTTGGGGATCATGCCCTACGTGTCGAGCTCGATCATTTTGCAGCTCATGGGCATGGTCTACAAGCCCATCGACGAGCTTCGCAAAGAGGGCGAGCAAGGTCGGCGCAAGATCGACCAGTGGACGCGCTACGGCACCATCGTGCTCTCAGCGTTCCAGGCGTTCGGCATCGCCATGTACCTCGAAGGCCTGAACAATCAGGACGTCGGCGGAGGTAGATTCGGCGACGTCGTGGCGCATCCCGGGTTCGGTTTTCGCTTGATGACGATCATTACGCTGACCACCGGCACCGCCTTCGTCATGTGGGTCGGCGAGCAGATCACCGAGCGCGGGATCTCCAACGGCATCTCGCTCATCATCATGGCGGGCATCGTCACCGACATTCCCAGCACGATCGCCAATTACCTCGCGCAGAACAAGGGCAACATTCAGCCGCTCAACATCGGCGCTGTGTCCGGCCTCATTCTGCTGACCATCGCGACCATCGTCTTCTTCGAGCGCGGCCAGCGAAAGATCCCCATCATCTACTCGCGGCGCAACGTGGGCCGGCGCGTCTATGGCGGGCAAACGGCGCACCTGCCGCTCAAGGTGAACACCGCCGGCACCATCCCGCCCATCTTCGCGTCCTCCTTGCTCATGTTCCCGGCCACGCTGGCCAATCTGCACGTGCCGGGCATGCAATACGTCGAGACGATCATTCAGCGCGGCGATTGGGTCTTCAACACCGGCTACGTGCTGCTCATCGTGTTCTTCTGCTACTTCTACACGGCGGTCACCTTCCAAGCGGTCGACGTCGCCGACAACCTGAAGAAGCAACAGGCCAACATCCCCGGCATACGTCCCGGCAAAATGACGGCCGAATACATCGATCGCGTGCTCACGCGCATCACCTTCGGTGGCGCCATGTACGTCGCCGCGGTGTGCGTCATCCCCAGCGTGATAAGCCAGCTCTTCCGCGTCCCTTTCCGCTTCGGCGGGACCTCCATCATGATCGTCGTCGGCGTTGCCCTCGACACGGTGAGCCAGATCGAGGCCCACCTGATCACACGGCACTACGAGGGGCTCACCGGGCCGCGCGGCGCGCGCATCCGGGGCCGGCGTGACTAACCCATG
>DATEMX010000647.1:0-4615 GCA_035275365.1 Polyangiaceae bacterium
GGCCCATCCATCGAAACGAAGCGATCGGCGAGGTGCCGCGATTCGCCCCCGCCGGCGAGCGGCGTGCCCCGTCCGAAGCGGCCCCACGCGTGCTGATCGGGGCCAGCATGCTGCGCCGGCCGCCGGTCGAACGGGGGACGCGCCGGGCTACTTCGGCCGAGCTCGTCGCGAGTGGGGAGCGCCGAGCGCGGTGCGAACGGATCGCGCTCGTAGAGGTGCGGGTAGTCGCCCGGCGCGACCCACGGCAAGCTGTCGAGCGGGAGGCGAAACCCCATCGGCGAATCGCCCGGCAAGAGGTACATACGCTCGGACCGGAAGAACCATGGCCCGCTCTGCCACACGAGCCCGCGAGGGCCGGTCACGCGGTGGATCGGCAGCGCGTAGCCCACGATTTGAGCGAGCCCCTGCTCGAAGATCCGCGCCAGGCGAGCGCGGTCTTGCGCGTTTTCCAGCTTGGATTCGTGCGGGTCGACGTTGACCGGCAGGCGCCGCTCGCGCCACAGGTGGTACCAGGCGTCTTCGTAAGCAGCGGCCGCGTGGCTCGACTCCACGCCGAGCCGGCGCGCGAGCGCGGTGACGAAAACCGAGGCCTCGGCGTGGGTGTCGGTACCGCCTTCGTTGCCCGCGAAAAGCCCGCGGTCTTGCCAGATCGCCTCGCCGTCCTTGCGGAAGTAGCAAGACATCGCCCACCGCGGCAGCGGTTCGCCGGGGTACCATTTGCCCTGCCCTTCGTGCAAAAGCGCGCCGGGGACGAAGCGGGCGAGCAAGCGCCGCGCGAGGTCGGCCGCATAGCGGCGTTTGGTCGGGCCGTCGGCGGTGGTGTTCCACTCGTCGGCGTCGGGATCGGCGGCGGCCACGAAGGTGGGCTCGCCGCCCATCGTGAGCCGGACGTCGTTTTGCTCGAGCGAAGCGTCGACGCGGTGCCCGAGCTCCACGATCTGCTGCCATTGCTCGTCGGTGTAGGGAAGGGTGACGCGCGGCGTCTCCTTTACGCGGCGCACCGACATCGAGAAGGCGAATTTCTCATCGATCTTGTCGTCGTCGTTCTTCTGATCGTAGGCGTAGCTGCCGGTCACGGCCGCCGCCGTCTCGGGATCGGGCGTGCAAGCCAAAGGGATGTGCCCTTCGCCTGCCAAGAGCCCGCTCGTCGCGTCGAGGCCTACCCAGCCGGCGCCGGGCAAAAAGACCTCCGCCCAGGCGTGCAGATCGGTCGAGTCGGTCGATACGCCGGCCGGGCCGACGACCGGGACCTCGTCGGCGCGAAGCTGGATCGAGTACCCCGACACGAAGCGCGCGGCGAACCCGAGCGCGCGCAGCGTCTGCACGAGCAGCCACGCAAAATCACGGCACGAGCCGTGGCCGCGGGTGAGCGTTTCCTCGGGCGTGAAGACGCCCGGCTCCATGCGAATGTCGTAGCGGAGGCTCTTTTGCACCTGTTGGTTCAAGCCCACCAAGACGTCGACCATTCGCCGCCCCGACGTAGCTTCGCGCGATCGCGCCCGCTCGACGAAGTCGTCGAACGTCGGGCTCTTGCCGACACGCTCGAGGTAGGGCGCGAGGTCGCGTCGGAGCTTTGGCGCGTAGGTGAAGGGACAATGCTCGGCGTACTCTTCGATGAAGAAATCGAAGGGGTTGATGACGGTCATCTCGGCGACCAAGTCGACCTCGACCGAGAATTCGCGCGTCGGCTTGGGGAACACGATGCGCGCCTGGTAGTTGCCGAACGGATCCTGATGCCAGTTCAAGAAATGCGGCTCGGGCTTGATCCAGAGCGAGTAGGCAACGATGGGCGTTCGACAATGCGGTGCGGGCCGGAGCCGCACGACGTGCGGTGAAAGCGTGACGAGCCGATCGTACTCGTAACGCGTGGCGTGTTGGAGGGCGACTCGAATGCTCAAGGGATACCCAAGGTGGACGGGGGATGGTTCCGCTCGCGTTTCGGGGGCGGGTCGAAAAGGTGCGTCCGCGCGAACGCCGATTCGACCATCATGAGTATCTCGTGCAAGTCCCTTGGACCACGGAAACATTTCCGACATATTGGCGGTACCTCAACGACGACTTCGGACGGCACGGTGCATGAGGAAGGCGGACAGTGTTCTTCGACGAAATGTACGGAATCGACGGAGCGGCCGAAAAAGCGGTCCGATCGCCCTTCGGGCCGGTGTCGCGATGGCTCGAATCGACTGCGCGCGAGGTCTTTCTCGAAAAGCGGCGTGAGGCCGACCTCCGTTTTCAGCGGATCGGCATCACCTTCAACGTCTACGGCGATGGCGCCGGCACCGAGCGGCTCATCCCGTTCGACATGGTGCCGCGCGTCATCAGCGCCAAAGAGTGGAGGACGCTGTCGAAGGGGCTCGAGCAGCGCGTGCGCGCGCTGAACCTCTTCCTTCGCGACATTTACCACGAGCAGCGCATCGTCAACGCAGGCGTCGTTCCCGCGTCGCACGTGCTCTGCAACAACCTCTACCGGCCCGAGATGACGGGCGTCGACGTCCCCGGCGACGTCTACACGCACATCGCCGGCATCGATCTGGTGCGCGTCGGCGAAGACGAGTTCTACGTTCTGGAAGACAACCTGCGAACGCCTTCGGGCGTGTCGTACATGCTCGAAAATCGCGCCATGATGATCCGGCTCTTTCCGGAGCTCTTCGGCACGACGCGGGTGGCACCCGTCGATCACTATCCGCACGAGCTCTTGCGGACGCTGCGCTCGATCGCCCCCGCCCGCGCCGAAGGCGAGCCCGTCGTCGCGCTCCTCACGCCCGGCCCCTACAACAGCGCCTACTTCGAGCACACGTTCCTCGCCGAGGAGATGGGCATCGAGCTCGTCGAAGGGCAAGACCTCATCGTGCTCGACGACGCCGTGTGGATGCGCACGACCGAAGGGCCGCGCCGCGTCGACGTCATCTACCGGCGCCTCGACGACGACAGCCTCGACCCGCTCACCTTCCGACCCGAGAGCATGCTGGGCGTACCCGGCCTCATGAGCGTCTACCGCAGCGGAGGCGTCACCTTGGCCAACGCCATCGGCAACGGCGTGGCGGACGACAAATCGACCTACCCCTACGTCGGGGAGATCATCCGGTTTTACTTGGGTGAAGAGCCCATCTTGCGCAACGTGACGACGTACCGGTGTTCGATTCCTTCGGAACGCTCGTACGTGCTCGAGCACATCGGCGAGCTCGTCGTCAAAGAGACGCAGGGTTCCGGCGGCTATGGCATGCTCATCGGTCCGAAGAGCACCGAGAAAGAGCGCGCCACGTTCCGCGATCGCATTCGGCAGCGGCCCGACGCGTACATCGCGCAGCCCACGCTCTCGCTCTCCACGTGCCCCACGTTCGTGGCCGAGGGGATCGCGCCGCGCCACGTCGATCTGCGGCCGTTCGTGCTCTCGGGCAAAGACAGCGTGACGATCGTGCCCGGAGGGCTCACGCGCGTCGCGCTCGGCGAGGGTTCGCTCATCGTCAACTCTTCGCAAGGCGGCGGAACCAAGGACACTTGGGTCTTGGCCGAAGATCCATGCTGAGCCGAACGGCCGAAAATCTCTATTGGACGGGGCGCTACGTGGAGCGCGCCGAGAACACCGCGCGCATCCTCGACGTGAGCCTGCGATCGGCGCTGCAGCGTGGTTCGGAGCGCGAAGAGGTGGAGTGGGAGTCGGTGGTCGACCTCGTCGGCGAGCGGCCGCTCTTCGCTTCGACCTACGAGTCGGCGCAGGCCGACACGGTGACCGTGTTCGCCATTTTGGACAGCGCCAACCCCTCGAGCATTCACTCGAGCGTGCGAGCGGCCCGCGAGAACTTGCGGGCGCTGCGCGCGGCCGTCTCCAACGAGCTCTGGGAAAACATCAACGCTACCTGGCTCATGGTGCGCGACTTCGACGAAGGAACGCTGCGCGAGCGCGGCGTGCGCGAGCTGTGCGAGTGGACCATCGAGCGCGCCCACCTCTTTCAGGGCATCTCCTCGGGTACCACGCTGCGCGACGACGCGTTCCACTTTCTCTTGCTCGGCACCTTTCTCGAGCGCGCCGACAACACCGCGCGCCTCTTGCGCGCCAAGTACCTGCAGTTCAAAGAGACCGACGCGGGCCCCGCCAGCGCCTACTACGGTTGGGGAAGCGTGCTCCGAGCCTTGAGCGCCTTCCGCTCGTACCATCAGACCTTCCGCGACGTGATCGCCGTCGATCGCGTGACCGAGCTCCTCGTCTTGCGTCGCGAGATGCCTCGCAGCTTGCGCTTCTGCGCCCAAGAGGCGCTCGGGCACCTCGATCACCTCGGCAAGAGCCGCGATCTCGAGTGCCAACGCCTCGCCGGCGAGCTCCACGCGCGTCTCCGCTTCGGCCGCATGGATCGCATCCTCGAAGCCGGATTGCCCGAATTCCTCGCCGAGATCGTGGAGAGCATCGCCGCGCTCAGCAATCAAATCTCTCGCGATTTCTTGATGACTGTTTAGTACCACTGGCGCAGACTTTGGCAGGAGCAGATCACGATCGTCCAAAATGGCTGAGACCCAACGTAAAATACGGCGAGGCTGTCGGAACCACCTAGTTTCGGACAGAACGAGCCGCCACCGCTCGCCGCTCGAGCCGAGAGCAGCCCAAATCTGCCTGTGCACT
>DATEMX010000648.1:0-3122 GCA_035275365.1 Polyangiaceae bacterium
ACTCTTCACCTTGACGACCACCATGGTGAGCTTGTCTTTGAGCTTGGCGCGCTCCGAACGCGAAGCCTCCGCGGCGGCGGCGTATTTCGCATCTCTCTGGGCGGCCGCCTCGGCTTCGATGGTGACCTTGCCGTATTCCGCGAAAGCCTGCGCGAGATCGCCTCGATCGCGCAGCGTGCGCGCGATCATGAGGTGCGAGTTGGGGCTCGGGACCATGTCGTACGACGCACGAAACGCCGCGAGCGCCTCGAGCAACCTGCCGGCGCGGAAATGACCGGTGCCCTGCTCGTAGACCTTCTGCGCGACTTCTTTCGTCTTGCTCGACGTTCGGTCGATCGCGGCGGGCGGTGTTTTGTCGTTCTTTCGGGGTGCCGAAAGAGCCGGGGCCGCGCACGCTAGGGCAAGAAGAAGCGCGGAGCCGCATGTCCGCATCGGTCGCATTGGGCTCACCGTAACACGCCGCTCGCGCAACGTGGAGAAACGGGCAATCTCAGATACCCGAAGGGATGTCCGAATAATCCGAAGGCCTCTCGGGCCGGGGCGCCCGAACCGGGACAGGCCGGGGTGCCGGCGGCTTTTTCGCGCCTTCTTTGGCGACATCGGCTGAAGCCGCGCGCGGAGGCACCTTCTGCACCGGGAGCGCCCCTTCGAACGGGTCCACGAACGCGGCCTTCGTGGCCGAGGTGGCCCCCCGAGGCGGCTCTGCCGCAACGGGCGCCGTGTCCCGCGCAGCCCCTTGAAGAGGCGCAGGTACCTCGGAAAACGAGGGCAACGCGGTCGTCGTCGAAGTGGGAGGCGCGGTGGAATTGGCCGGCGCGCCCGCGCGACGAGCGGGCCCGCTCGCGATCACGAAAGCAAGGGTCCCCACGATCGCCCCCAAGGCAATGTAATAGACCCAGCCCACAGGGCTCTGGGGCGTCTCGGAAGGAGCGGCAGCCGGGGGGCCCGAGTCAGGACGACTGACGCGGGCCGGTGACCGTGGCGTTGACGGCGGCCGCGACGACGCAGGCGGCGCCGCCGGAAAACTCGGCGACGACGCCGGTGATCGCGGTGGCCTCGGCAAGCTCGGCGACGCCGCCACGAACTTGTCGGACGTGGGTTGGCGCGAGCGAGGCGACGGGGGGGGCGGCGACTGCGGAGGGTACACGATGCCGACCGGCGTCTTCGCTTGAGGGGCACGGACGAGGTGCGCGTCGATCTCGGCGCGAAACGAGCTCTCGGAGGGATGGCTGCTCTCGTCGGATTGCGAGATCAGCGCCTCGAGCTGCTCCCGCCGCTTTTCGATCAATTTTCCGACGAGTTGGTCGACGACGAGCGCCACCTCTTCCGTCGTCGCCAGGCGCACGCCCGGCGCGGCCTCGAGCGCCTCGCCGAGCGCGGCCGCGCTCTCTGGCCTTCGCTCGGGGTTGCGATCGAGCGCCGCGCTGACGACCGGCAAGAGCGAAAGTGGCACGTAGCGGCCGCCCCGATTGTCCGCCGCGGGAATGGGCGCGTTCAAGACGCGATCGACCACTTCGACGTCGCTCGGCGCGTCGAAGAGGCGTTCACCCATGAGCACCTCCCAAAGGAGCACTCCCACCGAAAACACGTCGGCAGAAGGCCCCGCAATCGCCGCGCTCAAACCCGTGCGGAGCTGTTCGGGTGCTTTGTAAGCAAGGCGCGCGTTGCGCTCCCCGATGGCGCCCACGCGAGACGTCACCGCCGACAACCCCGAGTGAACGACCTTCGCCTCGCCCCGATAGCTGACGACGATGTTGGTCGGGCACACGTCGCCGTGCACGATGGGCCGCGAACCCGCGGTGTTGCCCTCGCTCGCGTGGAGCGCGGACAGCCCCGACACCACGTCGAGCAAGATGCGCAAGCTCACCGGCAACGGGATCTCGTAGTGCTCTACCGACGCGGCGCGAACGAGCTCATCGAACCTGACGCCCAGGGTAAACTCGGTGGACGCGTAAAGATCGCCCTCGGCGACGAGCGTATCGATGGGCTGGACGAAGTTCGCGTGCCGCACGCGCGCTGCGGCGCGAGCCTCCGCCAAAAACGTGGCGCGCACTTCGACCTCGCGCGCGAGGGCGTGCTCGACCCTGGCGAGCTCGACGACGCGAGGCCCCACGTTCGGACCGCGCATGCGCGCCGTCATGCGCGAGACGAACCCTTCGTCCTTTTGCTCGAGGAGGACTTCGTACCTCCCTATTCGGGGCAGCACACTGGCCGGTTCGCTGGTCAGGGGCCTACGCGTCATCATTCCCACTCAAGACATTAGCATTCGACGATAATTGCCGCGGAAATCGGGATTGTCTTGTCCTCTACCGTTCTCCTTGGCCCGCGAACAGAGGCGAAATATTTCGTCGGACCAGAACGCCTAAAATCCGCCGAATAAACGACACCTTACGCCGCTGCGATCACGCGCTCTTCAACTCTTCGAGCAGCGCTTTGGCAGGCTCGAGGTTCGGGTCTTCAATGACGGCTTTTTGGACCATGAGCTTGGCCTTGCGCACATCGCCCTTCTCGCGGGCCATCTGGCCCAGCAGAAAGTACGAGAGCCCCTTGGCCGCGGGCGTCGCCCCGTCCGACGAACCGCTCGGCGCCACTTTCATGAAGGTCACCGAGCGAAACGCGCGTGACGCAAGCTCTTGGTCGTCGAGACCTTTGGCGAGAAGGCCGAGCTCGAGCGCGATCTCGCCGTTGTGCAAGTCCATGTCGAACGCCTTGGTGAGCGCGCCCAGCGCAGAGGCGAGATCCCCCGCGGCGAGGTGAATGCGCGAGATCTCGCGGTGCATCGCCGAGAGCTGCTTCGATCGCTTTCCCTTGCGCTGCACGACGGTCGACTGAAAAAGCAGGAGCGCGCCTTCCGCGTTGCCTCCAGCCACGTACGCGCGACCCAAGAGCAAGATACCGTCGTCGTCCTCGGGCCTCAGCGTTCGGGCCTCTTCGAGAACCCGAACCGCCTCGGCGGGATCGCCCTCTTGACCGAGCAAGAGGCCCGCCGCCGTGATCAGTCGATCGAACCGACCCGAGACGTCGGTCTCTTTGGCGGCGTCTTCGAGGATCAAGAGCGCCAGCGGCCCGTGCGCTCCCGTCTTTTCGTAGACCTCGCGCAGACGCGTGCGTACGGCGGCGTT
>DATEMX010000649.1:0-2368 GCA_035275365.1 Polyangiaceae bacterium
ATGAGAGGCGGGCCTTGGCCCGCCTCGACCACGCGCATGCGCACGCCTCTCGCCGTGACATCCCGCGTGAGCCGCTCGACCATGCGCCCGCACGATACCCGAAAGATCCCGAGCGGCACTACGTCTTGCGGAACGCGGCGACGCCGAGGGTCGGTCGGACAGGGGCGCCCAACGGGCGACCCACTACCGGTAGTCCCCCCGCTAAAATCGACCACAAAATGTTGGTTTCCCCCTGCGTTTCGAGTTGACTGCGCAAGCCAGCGCGCTGCCTGTGCTCTCCTGTGGGTGATGATCTCCCTTCGGGGATCCCGACCAACCGATGGAGATCACAAATCATTGTGTTGGTATGTCAAATAATGTCCCATCTTCGCTCGTAAGTGTGCGAGATGGAATCAGTCGTTTCCGTGCGCAAATAATACCGGTCGCAAACATTGACTGTATTCTATTGAGTGGAATATGGTGCCCTTGTTCGCGGCGATCCGATGGTGAGATTGGCTCCCATCGCGGTCAAAAACGCGTGCAATTGAGGCGATCCGTGGTGGACCGGCTGGACGACGCGACATTGTCTCGACTCGAAAGAGAGCGCGAGGGAGGGCTCTCTTCGGCCGAGATCTTGGAGCTGCTCGAACGGAGCGGCGTGAAGTTCAGCGAGGCCACCCTGCGCAAATACGTCCAGCTTGGCCTCTTGCCGCGCAGCGTGCGGGTGGGTCGCAAAGGCAAGCACCAAGGTTCGCAGGGCATGTACCCCGCCGCGGTCATCCGTCAGATCCTCCGCATCAAGGAGATGATGGCCGACGATCTCACCATCGAGCAGATTCAGCGAGAGTTCTTGTTCGTGCGAGGTGACATCGAAGAGCTCGAGCGTGTGCTCGGACGCATCTTCGAGACGCTCGACACGACCGCGAAAGACCGGGCGAGCGCGGGCGGGCGGGCCGTGACCACCGAGGTCGCCGGCGCGAGGACATTGGCCAAAGAGCTTCTCCAGAAGCTCGAATCCATCGAAGCACGTTTGACCGCGCGAGCCGAGCTCACTCGGACCGCGACGGGATGAAGCTTTTCAAGGTACTGAGCGACGAGCGCGAGCGAGAGAGGAACGGCGCATGGACACGAAAAAGAACCCCGAGATGACCGAAGGCCACGAGATCGAGGACGGCGTTCCGGCGGACTCGCCCGAGCTCGCGACCGAAGGGCAGCTCGCCCTCGCGGCCCAGCCGAGCGAAGGTGACGACGCTCCGGTGACGCGAGAACAGCGCCGATCGCGACGAAAGCGCGACATTCGCGCCCGCACCATCAGCGTGAAGCGGATGACCAAGCGGGAGCTGGAGATCGGCCGCCTTCTCTATCCGGAGCAAGACTACGAGAAGCCGCGCTCGCGCTCCGAGTGCGCCGAGGGCGCCAGGCCGTGCCCCTTCGTCTCGTGCAAGCACCACCTCTACCTCGACGTCTCCGCGCGGACCGGCGCCATCAAGCTCAATTTCCCGGATCTCGAGGTATGGGAGATGAACGAGACGTGCGCGCTCGACATCGCCGACCGCGGCGGCACGACGCTCGAAGAGGTGGGGGCCATCATGAACCTCACGCGCGAGCGCATCCGGCAGGTCGAGGTCAAGGCGCTGGCGAAGCTCGACGCGCTCGAAGACATGATGGATCTGCGCGACTACGTCGACGAGGGGCCCGTGGGCAAGCGTCGCTTGCCGCTGCTCTCGAAGCGTGATCTCGCGGAAGACGACGAGGAGCCGAAAGACCCTCCCCCCGACGACGACGAGGACGAGCTCGTCTTCAAGAAGAGCGCTCGCCTGGTAGAGCCGCCAGAGTTCGAGTTGATCGAAGAGTGAGGCTCCCTAATGCACTAGGAGGATCGCGCCATCTTCCCAATTTGGCATGCCAAATTGGGAAGTGAAGCAGGAAGGGGTCCCCCCCGTCGTTCGTGACTTGGCATCCAGGCATGCTGGCATGGCAAGTATCCACGCTCTCGAATCTGGGGGCCGGATTTTCGCGGCGCGGCACTAGTACCTCGCGAGTGCCTCGTGCTCCATTGTGCTTCAGCCTGCTTTTTGCCTCGTAGAGGCGCTTTCTTCTGCCGACTTGACGTCTCGGCGCCCCGGCGTTACCCGGCGCGCCATGGCCATCAAGTGCGCGCTCGTTTCGGTGTCGGACAAGACCGGACTCCTCCCGTTCGCCGAGGCGCTCGCCGCCCGCGGCGTCACGATCCTCTCCACGGGAGGAACCCACAAAGCCCTCGCCGAAGCTGGCATCGCCGTGACGACGGTCGAGAGCTTCACCGGTTCGCCCGAGGTCATGGACGGCCGCGTCAAGACACTGCACCCCCGCGTGCACGGCGGCATCCTCATGCGCGGCGAGCGCGACA
>DATEMX010000650.1:0-2211 GCA_035275365.1 Polyangiaceae bacterium
AACGCCGCCACGTGGCGCGATCCGGTCACCTCGCCGCTCTGCTTTGCCGACGGCGGCACCCTGGTCATCGCCAGCGTCGCCGCTCTTTCCCAAGACGCGCAGCTTTACCTCACCGAAGCGCTCGCCGAGCGACGATCGCCGGCGGGGCACGCGGCCCCCCTCGACGTCGCCCTCATCGTCACGGTACCCGTCACCGTCGACACGCTGGTCGCCGGTGGTCAGCTCGCGCCGGCGCTCGCCGATCGATTGGGCGACCGCGCCGTTCCCCTGCCCCCGCTCGCGTCGCGCTCCGAAGATCTGCGCGCGATCTTCGTCGATCGCTTGGCCCGCTTCGGCGTACGCCAGAAAGGCCACCCCATGGGCGTGGATCCGGGCGCGCTCGGGCGGCTCATCGAGCACGGTTGGCCCGGCAACGACATGGAGCTCGACGACGTGCTCACGCGGGCCGTCGCCATCGCCGACGGCAACCTGCTCACGGGCGCGCACCTCGACCAGATCGGCTTCGTATCCGCACCACCTTTGGTGCGCCGCGGATCGCGTCCTTGGAGCCCGGGCCCCCACCCGTTGCGATCTTAATACTACTGCTGCTCTCGGCACGCGGGCGAGTCGGCTATTTGTACATCTCGTCGAGGATCTCTTCTTCGCGACCTTGCGCGATCAGCCGATCGTGGCGGAAGGCCTCGCGCAGCGAGAGCCACGTGAAGAAGATGATGATGGGGATGAGCCCAGCGATGGGCATGTTGTCCCCCTTTCCGACGATTTCCATGAGGTTCTCGAACTGCTCGTGGAACTCTTGCGGAAGCACGGCCATCGACATCAGCATCGTGGCCCTTTTTAGCACTACTGGCGCCTACTTGGCAGAGGCAGATCGCGAGCCCCCCATCTTTCGGGAGTTCCATGGGCGGTGCGCTCGATCTGGCAACGAGAAATCTGCGGCAATAGTGGTAGGTTGGAAGTTCATGACCCTATCCCCCCTTGCCCAACGTTCGCCCTTCGGCGGGCGGTTCGAGGTCGAGCGGGAGGTCGGGCGAGGCGGGGTCGGGATCGTCTACCGCGCCTTCGACCGCGAGACCGAGCTTTGGGTCGCGTTGAAGCTCATCGCCGTGCAGGGCGTCGACGCCTCGGAGGAGGCCCGTTTTCTGCGAGAAGGCAAGCTTCTTCAGGAGCTCGATCACCCGCACATCGTCAGGCTGGTAGCGTGCGGCACCCTCGAAGACACGCCCTATGTGGCCATGGAGTGGCTCGAGGGTGAAGACCTCGCCGCCCGCAACAAGAGAGCGGCGTTCGGCCTCCGCGACGCCCTCGAGGTCGCCCGCCAGATCGCCGTCGCGCTCGAAGCGGCGCACAACGCCGGCATCATCCATCGCGACATCAAACCGTCCAACATCTTCTTGGTGAACGATCCGTCGTCGGACAAGCCGTTCGCCAAGCTCGTCGACTTCGGCGTTGCGCTGGAGGACGACGTGCGCCTCACACGCACGGGTGTCGTGGTCGGGACACCGGCCTACATGGCTCCGGAGCAAGCCAAAGCCGACGGTCAACTCGACGCTCGCGCCGACATCTACTCGCTCGGGGCGTCGCTCTTCGAGCTCGTGGCGGGGCGCCCTCCGCACGTGGGCCCCACCGCCATCGCGACGCTCGCGCGCCTCGTGACAACGGACGCGCCGCGGCTCTCCGAGCTCGTGCCCCTCGTTCCCGCGCCGCTCGACCACCTGGTCTTCGCGATGCTGGCGACCGATCCGGCGCGCCGCCCCACCTCGGCGCGCCACGTCGCCGACACCCTGGCGGCACTCACGGGCGACGCCTCGACCACCGACGTCACGTTGCCGCGCAGCGGGCCTTCGGTGCAGACCACCGCCGCGGTGCAAGGCACCCGGCTCTTTACCTCCATCGTCGGGCTTCGCATGGGCGGGGGCGAAGGCCGCGCCAAAATCGTCGAGCAACTCAGGCATCGCGGGGCCGACGCCGTCGCTCTCGGGCAAGACGCCGTCGTCGCCCACCTCGGGGCCCGCCGCTCCCTCGGCGGCGAGGCGCCACGCGCGCTCGAGCTCGGGCGCTTCCTGGCCGAGAAGGGCGGCAAAGTCGGCGTCGCCACGGGGCGCAGCAAGGTCGACCTCACCCGTCCGGTCGGCGAGGTCGTCGATCGCGCCGCGGGGCTGGCGCACAGCGCCGATCCGTCACAGGTGCTCGCCGACACGACCACCACCGAGC
>DATEMX010000651.1:0-2974 GCA_035275365.1 Polyangiaceae bacterium
TAGAGCGCGACGATGAACGAATCCTTGGCGCCGCGGCCGAGAGCCACGATCAACTCGTCACCTGGCGCCGGGTTCCACAGGAGCGGGCTCGTCGTGAGCGTGAACCCTTCGGGATCGGCGGGTCCTTTGGCGGTCTTTCCCTTGCGGAGCACGGTCGCAGTGTCGTCGGGTTCGGCGAAATAGCGAATCGATTGGCGTACCGAGGCAAGCTGCGGGATCGTCGCGAAGATCTCCGCGAGCTGGCTCGGCTCGAGCGCGATCTTGCGTGCGGTGGGGCCGAGCTTGGGGGCCGGAATTTGGGCGGCGTTCTCGGGACCGGCGCAGCAGCGAAACCCGAGATCCTTCGCGTGCGCAGTGCTCGACGTGGCCATTCGGTGCGCGCACCGGTGATCGGCCGGCTCGGCGCTCACCCCCGCGCCGCGTACGGCTGGCAGCTTGGCGTCGTCTTTCTCGAGCGGAAGGACGTTGCTTGCCGTCCACTCGCGCAGCGTGCCCATGCCGAGCGCTCCCGCGCCCGAATTGCAGGTCGCGGGCTCGCGGCTGCAATTGGCGTCCCACGCTTCTCCGGTGGCGAAGGGGTCGCCGGCGGGGCCCTTGCAGGCGTACTCCCATTCGAGCTCCGAGCAAAGCCGTTCGCCGCGCTCGGCGCACAACTTGGCGGCGTCTTTCAGTGTCGCATCCGTGCGCGGTGGCTCTTTGGGATCGTTGGGGTAGGGCAGGCGATCGATCTCGTAGCCCGCGAGATCGACGACGAGCGAGTTGGGCTCGAGCTTCGGATCGCGCCCCTCGTCGCCCGACTGGCTGCCGGCGACGAACCTGCCCGCGGGGATGCGAACCCGCTCGCCCGCCTTGGCGGCGATCGTGGTTCGTTCGCGGGCGTGCGCGCCCGCGTCGATCTCCGCCAAAAGAGGGCCCAAGAGCGGAGCAGCGGGCGTCCCGCTGGCCATCTCCGCCGGCTCGCGTGGGCCCGGTGCCGGAGCCACGTCGCCGCGTGGGGTTACCTCGAGCTCGCGGCGGCACGCAAGAGACAGAACGAGAAAGCCGAACGATGCACCGAGGCGCCGCACGAGTGCCTTCTTATCACCGGCTTGCGCCGCGTGGGGAGTTGAGTGATGTTCATTCGATGCATGCTGGAGGCGCACGGTCGAGCCCGATGGCTCGGCAGATGTCCAAGCTCTTGGCGACCAGCGATCTCGACGAGCTGCGCGAGGTCGTGGCTCGCTGGCTCGCCGAGGCGCCCACCGAGCGCGTTCGCCAGCAATACCGGGAGTTCGGCAGCCGGCTCATCGAGCTGAAGCAGGCCCTTGCTTCGCAGCCGCGCCAGCCCTCCGAAGAAGAGCTCGAGCTCGCGCTTTCGATGATGCTGAAGCTCGCCGCCGACGCGGGGCCCGATGCCCCCAAGGTGGGTCGGTAGCGAGCGCGTGGCGGCCCGTCGCGTCACGCGCTACGGTCGTTGAAGCATGTCGATTGCGGGCGGAGCGATAGAGATCAAGGGGCGCGTTCTCTATCTAACGTCCGACGGCGACACTCTCCGCCGTCAGCTGGCCGGCGAAAACCTGCGCTTCGATCCGGCGCGTGAGCTCATTGACAACATTTCCACCGACGAGCTGACGCCGGGCTGGGTTTGCTACTACTACGACGCAACGCTGGCGCGCTACTGCTTGGTGGGACTTCGCGGCGGGATCGTCCAGAAAGACGCCATCCGAGCGGGCGGGTTCGAGGTCGTCGTGAGCGGCGTCTCCAAGGGATGCGGCTCCTCGCGTGAAACGGCGCCCTACTCGGAGCTCGCGGCGGGCATCCGCGTCGTCATCGCGAAGTCGGTCGAGAAAATCTACGCGCAGAACGCGCAGAATATCGGGCTCTTGGTATCGACCGATTTCTCGCTGCTCTCTCGCATCGAAAGGGGCGAGGACCTGCCCCTCGAAGAATTCACGAAGGACCTCGATCCGATCAGCGCCGCTATCGTTTGGCACGGCGGTCTCTTTGCCTACAACGAGAAACGTGTGCGCGGTGAAATCGCGCCTCCCGCCATCACAACGTTGCCGCGGCCGATGACGATCGTCGAGAAGATCGTGGCGGCCCACGCGCGCACGTCGAGCGGCACCGAACGCTCCGGCGCGCCTGCGGTGGCGCCGGGCGATGCGCTCTTCGCCAGCGTCGACGTCCGCTTTTCGCACGAATACGTGACGCCAATGGCCGACGCGCTCTTTCGCGCCGGCTTCGGCGACGACGCGAAAGTCACCGAGCCCGAGAGCGTGTTCGCCTTCCGCGACCATCTGACCTTCCTCGATCGCGTGATGCCCCAGGCGCACGTCGACATGGGCCTGCGCGATCAGGCCGCATCGCTTGCCGTCGTCCAGGAGCACTTCGCCGCGCGCCATGGAATCACGCTCTATGGCGAAGTCGTTCGCGACGACGGCGCCGTCGGTTCGGAGGCCATCTGCCACAACAAGGTCATCGAGGAGATCGCCCTCCCGGGCCATCTGGTCATCGGGTCCGATTCTCACACGTGCATGGCGGGGGCGCTCGGCTGCTTCGCTTTCGGCGTCGGCTCGACCGACTTGGCCAACGCATGGCTCACGCGCGACGTCCGCCTCAAGGTGCCCGAATCGGTGCGCTTCGTGCTGCGCGGGCGCCTTTCGGCCGGTGTTTGCGCCAAAGACATCATGCTGCGTCTCTTGTCCGAGCCCTTTTGGCGAAGCGGACGAGGCATCGGCAAAGTGCTCGAGTTCACGGGTGAAGGCACCTTCGCCCTGCCGCTCGACGAGCGGGCGACCCTCACCAACATGGCCGTCGAGGCGGGCGGCTTCACCGGCATCATCGAGGCGGACGAAGTCGTCGTCGACTACTTGACCCTTCGTCGCGGCCTCGACGCAGAGGAGGTTCGCCGCCGAATCGTGACGAGCGACCCCGACGCCACCTACGCCGATACGTTCGAAATCGATCTCGCCACCATCGAGCCTATGGTGGCGAC
>DATEMX010000652.1:0-3689 GCA_035275365.1 Polyangiaceae bacterium
GACAACCCCGTCGAACGCGCGCGAGTACGCGAAGCGCTGCCCGAGGTCTTGGTGCCCGAGTGGCCCGAAGACAAGCTGCTCTACCCGAGCGCCTTCGCCAAGCTTCGTTGTTTCGATACGCCGGCCGTCAGCCGCGAAGACCTCGAACGCACGCGCATGTATGCCGACGAGCGCAAGCGAGACCAAGCACAAAAGCAGGTTGGTTCCATCGCCGAGTGGTTGAAGAGCCTCGACCTCAAAGTGCGCGTCGAGCCCGTCGGGCCCGCCAACCTCGCGCGCGCGACGCAGCTCCTCAACAAGACCAACCAGCTGAACCTCACCACGCGGCGGATGACCGAGCCCGAGCTGCTCGAATGGTCGAAAGATCCGCTCCGCTCCTTCTGGACGGTGAGCGTCTCCGATCGATTCGGCGATGCCGGTCTCACGGGCCTCGTCGGCATCGAAGTGGAAGGCGACGCGGTGCGAATCGTCGACTACGTGCTGAGCTGCCGCGTGATGGGACGCAAAGTCGAAGAGACGATGGCGCACCTGGCAGTGGAGGCGGCGCGGGCGCGGGGGGCCTCGAGCGTCGTCGCCACCTTCCTACCCACCGCCAAGAACAAGCCGTGCCTCACCTTCTGGCGATCGTCGGGCTTCGCCAACGTGGACGATCGCGAGTTTCGCTGGGACGCACGCGAGCCGTATCCGTTGCCCGAGCCGATCACGTTGGACTGGACGAAGTAGCGATGTCGATGCCAGGGTCGGGGTTCGTGCGCGGATGGCGCGATCGGCTGCAGGGCGCCGCCACGGCGTTTTGGCTGCGCGACGCGACGTCGGTGGGCGCTCGCGCGGGTGTCGTAGGGCGTCCTCAAATCGAGAACTCGGGCTCGCTCCGCATCGGCGACGACTTCCAGCTGCGTTCGCTGCCGACGGTCTCGCATGTCTTCGTCATGCCGGGAGGCGCGGTCGACATCGGGCACCGCGTCGTCATTTCCTACGGCGCGGCCATCTCTTGCCAGGCCGCGATCCAAATCGGCGACGACGTGCAGCTCGGTCCCTTCGTCGTGATCATGGATAGCGATTTCCACGTGGCGGGCGATCGCCACGCGCTCGCCAAGCCCGCGCCCGTTCGCATCGGCCACCGCGTGTCGATCGGAAGCCGCGTGACCATCCTGCGCGGCTCCGAGATCGGCGACGGCGCCCGCATCGCCAGCGGCAGCGTGGTGTCGGGGCACGTGCCGGCGGGTGCTACGGTCGCCGGCGTGCCTGCACGCCCCGTGTCGCGCGAATCGAACGGCGAAACCGACGTACCGAGGCTCGTCATGCGCGTGCTCGGCCTCGCGAGCGTGCCCGCGCCGCACCAAGGGCCCGGCGACATTCCTTCGTGGGATTCGCTCGGCTCGCTGAAGCTCTTGCTCGCCCTCGAAGAGGCTTTCGGGGTGAGCTTCGACGAAGACGAGCTCAAGTCGGCGCGTTCGGTGGCGCGCCTCGCCGAGATCGCCGAAGCCGCGCGATCGCGGAGCGGGCAGCGGTCGACGGCGCGAGGCTGAGGCCAGCGCCCGCGCTACTCGACGAGGACGATGTCCCCCGTGCGCAGCGGAAACCCTGCGGCGCCTTCCTTGTTCTCCAGGAGAGCGTCGTAGGTAAAGCGAATCCTGCGAAACTCGGGGAAGCGTCGGATGACGAAGATGCGCGACTTGTCGGCGTATTCGGTGGGCCCACCGGCGACGGCCATCGCCTGGAGCAGACTCGCGGGTGATTCGAGCGCGACCGAGCCGCCACGTGTCACCTCGCCGACCATGCTGACCGCGATGGGCTGAGATTGGTCGACGTTGACGGTAACGCGTGGGTGCACGATGAACTCTTTAAGCCGCCCTTCGATCTCGCGCGCCAGCGCCGCCGGCGGTTTGCCGGCAGCGGTGACCTCGCCGATGAACGTGAGCGCGAGGCGCCCGTCGTTGCGAACCTTGGCGGTGGTCGTCAGCGTCTCTTGCTCGTAGACCCTGATGCTGAGCGTGTCGCCGACCCCCACGGTATAGTCGGGGATGTGTGCGTTGCCGAGCGGTGGCGTCCACTCTTGCTTCGGGAGGTCGCGGTACCAGACGAAGGGCGCCGCGCCGGCGCAGCCCCCGACGGCAGCCACGAGCGCGAACAAGAGGAGGGAGCGAAGGCCCCGGCGATGAGCGGTTGGCATGGTGGGTTGGGTCACAGACGACACGCGGGGCAATCCTAGGCGACGGAGAGTTTAGCCTTCAAGGGCGAAATGGCCCGAGTGTCGTCACGATGTTCGTCTCGTGCCGAGTTCGACCAAGATGTCGGCGATGCGATTTGCGTTCTTGTGCATGTCGAAACGCTCTTCACCGATTCGCCGCGACGCTTGGCCCATGCGAAACGCGAGGTCGCGATCGCCGGCGAGACGCTCCAGGCGATCGCGCAACCCTTCGGCGTCGTCGACGCCCAGAACGAAACCGCTTTGCCCGTCGTCGACGGCTTCGGCGTGTGCTCCCACGCGCGTCGTGATGATGGGCAGACACGCCGCCATGGCCTCGCCCAGCACGACCGCGAGGCAGTCTCCTCGCGTCGGCAACGCGAACACGTCGGCCTGTCGGTAGCACGCGAGGAGTTCGGGCGAATGCGGCTTGAGCCCTCGATAGACGAAGACGCCGTCGCCCGCGGGTACCTCGGCCGCGGTGATGAGGTGGAGCTCGGCGCGCCCTCGCAGATGTTTGCGGAAGATGTCGAGCAAGAGATCGCCTCCCTTGCGGATGAAGTCGGCGCCGACGAAGAGGATTCGCAGTGGCCCATCGCTCGGCCGCTGCCGCTCGCTCGGGTCGGGATAGTTGCCGAGCACCGTTCCTGGATGAATGACGGTCACGTCTTCGGGGCGCGCTCCGTATTCACGGACGAGCGAGTCTTTGGTCCACTTCGACCAGGTGGTGAAGCGTGAAGCGCGCCGCATCACGTGGCGGTGCGCGGCGAGCTTCAGGTTCTCGATGGACGCGCTGCCCACTTTGTGCGCGTACGAGCCTCCGATTTCGTCGAGGTTTCGCGGCGTAGCGTCGAGCGAAAGGAGCGTCGGAATGCGCCGCATGTGACCGCCCGCGAAGAGGCTGACCGTTTGCGTGTGCAGGAACAACGCGTCGAGTTTCGCGCTGGCGTGTGCGTCGCGCACCGAGCGCCAAGCGCGCGCGCTGCCGCGGAGCGTCCAGTTGGGTCCAGCCATGGGTATGCGGCCGAAGCCCTCCATGGCGTAGGGGATGTCGAGCCACACGCACTCGAGATCGCCGCGACGCGCGAGCGCTTTTCGCAGCCCGAGGCCGTAGGCGACGTGCCCCAACGCTTGTTCGACCACGAAACCGACGCGCACCATGTGACGAGTTCCTTCCGCTAAGACGAACGCCACGCCTTCTGGCGCGCCGGCCGTCGTACATCAGGTGGCGCGTCGGCGCAAAGGCGGCGTCGGTGGCGAGCTTGAACGGAGTGATGGCTCGAGTAACATGCCACCCTCCTCAAGAGTGACGCCCATCGTTTGCTGTCTCGCGCTGACTTCGCTGGTGGGCTTATCTGCCGACCTGCACGGGACACTTTCGCTCTCCGACCGCTCGACGGTCAACGTGCGGCCTGCCTACGGGCGCGCCGGGTCCGCCGTCGATCTCACCACGACGCCCGGCATCGATCTGACCTTTCCGGGGCGTCGCTGGCTTTTCAAC
>DATEMX010000653.1:0-7711 GCA_035275365.1 Polyangiaceae bacterium
CAAAAATAGGGTTAAGAGAACATTACTAATTTGTAATATCGTTCGACCCGGCGTGAGTCGGTCGTTCCGACGCTGGGCCGGCACCTCCGCCGGACGACTCGAGTAGAGGAAGCATGACGCGAAAAATGGCTCCCGTTCCCGACGCGGGCGCGTCAACTTCGACGTCGCCACCGTGAGCGCGTGCGATTTGCTGCGCTATGGCGAGGCCAAGTCCGGCCCCAGCGGCGCCGCTGGCCTGCTGGTCGGGGGCACGCCAAAATGGCTCGAAGATTCGTGTTCGGTTCGATTCGTCTACACCGTGACCGCTGTCGATGACCTCAATGACAATCCGGTCGCTTTCACAACTGGCGCGTACGCGCACGGTTCCGCGAGGCGGAGAATGCTTGACGGCGTTCTCGGTCAAATTGCGAATCATGCGCTCGAGCTCGGTTCCTCTTGTTCGCACGGCAATATTCATCGACTGCACGTCCAGCGCTACCTCGCGGTTCTGCGCTTCCGAGGCGACCGTCATTACGACATTGGACAGCACTTCGGGCAGCCTGACCCACGTCCAGGGTTCTTCCGACCCTGCGTCGAGGCGTGCCAACGCAAGCAGATCTTCGGCGAGCAGCTTGAGCCGACGCGCGGCGTCCAAGGCTTCTTCGATTGCAAAGCGATAGGCCTCGACGGTTCGCGGCCTTCTCAGGGCCAACGAAAGCTCGCCGTAAAGAGTGGTGAGCGGTGATCGCAGCTCGTGCGCCGCGTACGCGACGAACCGGCGGTGAGAGGTGAGCAAGACGTCCAACCTCTCGATCATCGTGTTGATGTTGGCCTGCAGCTTCGCGATCTCTCGATCTCCGACGATGTTACGGACCCGCGCGCTGAGGTCGCCCTCGGCCACGCGCCGGGTGACGTCGGCAATCGATTCGTAGTCGCGCGTGAAGCGGCGCACGATACGTGCGGCCAACAGGGCCGTGAGCAGGACGACGCTCGCGAACGCAAAGAGGAGAGCGCGAGCGAGATAGTTCGAGTCGCCGTCCAGGTCGTCGCGTGAAGCCGCGATGAGCAGCACCGATCCGGTGCGGCCCGGAACGTCCACTAGAATGCCGCGAACGTGTTCGCTTCCTACAAGAAAATCGAACGACTTGCCGCGCGGCGCTCGAAATGTGGCGAGAGCCGGAATGCGGCCATTCATGTTCGAAGTCCACGCCGTCGCGGCACCGTCGGCACCGTAGACGACGCCATATTTCGAGATGATCGCGCCGTCATCGTTGGGTTGGTCGCCCAAAACGAGCTCTCGGCCGCCTCGCACTGCCACCTCATGCGCCACCTCGACGGCCTCCGAGCGGAGGTCGATGTCCAGCTGCTCCTGCTGGGATGCTCGCACGAACAGCCATACGATCGTGAAGGCGGCACCGAGGAGCACGACCGACAGGACGGTGACCGCTGTGACCAGCCGTGCGTGCAGCGTCATGGCTCACGACTGGTTCGCAGGCGATACCCTGTGCCTCGTACGGTGTCGATCATCCACGCATGCTCCCCCAACTTGTCGCGGAGGCGGCTCACGTGGACCTCGATGAGGTTCGAGCCGGGATCGAAGTTCGTGCCCCAAACCTTCGACAGGAGTGCCGTTCGCGGAACGACGCGATCGGCGTTGAACGCCAAGTGCAAGAGGAGAGCGTATTCGCGACTCGTCAAGTCGAGGCGGCGACCGGCGAGCAGGACGCGGTGGCCCAGTCGATTGATCTCGAGATCGCCGAAAGCGAGCCGGCCGAGGTTCGTGCTTCGCCGCAAGAGCGCGTGGATTCGTGCGAGCAGCTCCTCGATTTCGAACGGCTTGCCCAGGTAGTCGTCTGCGCCGGCCCGCAGGCCAAGAACGCGCTCCGCGACGTCGCCGCGCGCCGTGAGCATGATAATGGGCGTGGTCGTTCCCCCGCTTCGGACGTCCCGGCAGACCGTGAGGCCATCGATGTCGGGCAACATCCAGTCCAAAATGACGAAGTCGTAGGACCCTCCTCGAATTTGTGCGATGGCTTCGCCACCCTTCGAACAGCGGTCGACGATATAGCCTTCCTCTCCCAGGACTCGCGAGAGGAACGTCGCGAGCTTGGTGTCGTCCTCGACAATCAGCGCCTTCATTGATGAGCTCGCGGCCAAATCGAGGTGCGTGTGACGGCGGCGTGCTCGCGGCCGTCACACGCACTTCGTTTCACGAAAATCCGTAGCAGCCGAGGTTTGACATGTCGAGCCATGACGCGGTCGTTACAAGAACCGGACCATTCGATCAGAAGCGTCCGCCCAACAAGCTCGTCCTTACGAATTCGTAATGTTGTGGTAAGGCACGCTACGCCTGGTTCGCTATACTGCAGTCGGGATCGGATCTCCTTCCGAGGGGCCTGGTGCGCTCCAGGTTCACGCGGCGGTGTTGCTCAGCGGTGGCACCGTCGCGCCCCACGCGCGTTGCTCGGCCATCCGTGCTTCTGACGGATCACCGAGTGCGCAACTTACGACCAATTAACGTGCTTGTAAGCGTCGGGGCAGACCGGGTGCGCTAGAAACCCAACTGTGTCGTCCAATCGAATCGACCCGGAATGGTGGGCCCTCGAGGCACGACGCCTTCGCGCGCCCCATGTCGGGGTCGCAATCTCGGCCGGCTTCGGTCTTGCCATCTCTACCTATTTCGCGCTCGAGGCTGAGGATATCGTGCCGAGCGTCCTCGAGCGGTGGCCCCTGCTCGCGAAGCTATTCAGCGAAGATCGGCGCGCGCACTTCAACGTCGTCTCGTCGTCGTGGTTGCGTGCGTTTCTCTTCGCCGTCGCTCTTGCTGCAAGCGTTGCGTGTATGTGCCAGAGGCCGCCACCCGCGCGTCTACTTCGCATGGTGTACACGTCTTCGGCCTTGGGGTATCCCGCGCTCACGGTCGCGGCAACGGTGATCCAGCCCTTCTTTCGTGGAGCGTTTTGCTTCGCGTGTTTGATCGAGACCGTGGCGTCGCTAGCGTTGCTCGAATTCGCGAAGCCGGCACTCAAGGGCGCGACTTCAGCGGCGCGTCAGAGGACCTACGGCAGCGCCCAAACGATGCGCGGCGCAGCGAGAGCGGAAGACGGGTGAGGCGCCAAGATGCCTACCTCAAGACATAGCCAATCCCCGGCACCGTCGTGATTTCGATCTGGCAGAATACAAGCTTCGCCCGGAGTCCGGCGATTTCTTGGGCCAAGCGCTCCTCGGGAATGCGTACGTCGCTCCAGGCGTCGATCATGAGCTCGGTTCGCGTTACGACACGGCCCCTCTGACGCAGCAGAGCCGCGAGGAGCGTGGCCTCGACCCGAGTCAAGCTCACGGGGCGCTCGCCGGACCAAGCCTCTCCTTTTGCTACGTCGAGCTTGAAATGGCCAACCACGATGACCTGTCGATTCACCAACTCGGGGTTGTCGGGCCGGTCCATGTTCACTTCGAACCCTTGCTTTCGGTCCATGCCTCCGGGACGCTGTCGTCGCCCGGCTCGGACTCTCGCTCACCCAGCCACCTCCGCAAGGTGCGCCGGTCGATTCCCAGCCACGCGGCTGTCCGCTTCTTGTTGCCACCGGCCCGTGCCAAGATTCGCCGAGCGTAGGCCGTTTCCAGCTGTCCGATTGTCCACTGCTGCTCTGCCGCGCGATCGAGAAAGTCCTCTTCGCGCGGGCGATGCAGTGCGGGAGGAAGGTCGTCGGGTGTGATCACGTCACCTTGGCAGAGGTTCACCGCTCGTTCGACGATGTTCTCGAGCTCGCGGACATTGCCTGGCCACGCATAGGCACAGAGCATCCGCGTCGCCGCGCCCGCGAATTCTCGGACGTGCTTGCCCAAGGTTCGGTTGGCGCGGTCCAGAAAGTGTTGAGCGAGAGGTAGTACGTCGTCCGGGCGGTCGGCGAGGCCCGGAATGGCCAACTCGATCACGCTGAGACGATAGTAGAGATCCTCGCGAAACGTACCGAGCTCGATCCCCTTCTTGAGATCACGGTGGGTAGCGGCAATGAGTCGCACGTCGATGGGCTCGGCGCGCGTACTGCCTACTGCGCGCACTTCGCGCTCCTGGAGCACCCGAAGGATCTTGACCTGAAGCGCCAACGGGAGATCGCCGATCTCGTCGAGGAGAAGCGTGCCGCCTTCGGCCTGTTGTAACAGCCCCGGCTTGTCGCTGACGGCCCCTGTGAACGAGCCCCTCTTGTGCCCGAACAGCTCACTCTCCAGCAGGTTGTCGGGAATTGCGGCGCAATTGATGGCGAAGAACGGACGGTTTCGCCTTTTGGACGATTGGTGGATGGCGCGCGCCAATACTTCCTTGCCGACGCCACTCGCTCCCGTGATGAGCAAGGTACTCGGGCTATCGGCAACACGCTGGGCAAGACCGACGATGTCTTGCATGACCGCGCTCTTGGCTACGAGGCTTTCGAAGCCGTAGCGGCGGCTAATCTCGGTACGAAGGCGCGCTAGCTCCAGCTGCATGGCGCGCCCGTGCAAGCACTTCTCCACCGCCAAGAGGAGCGTGTCCGGCTCGAACGGCTTCGTGATGTAGTCCGATGCGCCCGAACGGACGGCACGGACGGCGGTTTCGATCGAGCCGTAGGCCGTGACGGCAAGCAAGACGACACGGGGATCATAGGCGTGGGCCCACTGGATGAGCTCGATGCCGGACATTCCCGGCATGCGCAAGTCGGTAATAACGAGGTCGAACGCTTCGGCTTCGAGCCGCTTGACTGCGTCGGCACCGTTGGCGACGAGGTCGGTTTCGTAGCGGGCGTCGCTCAGGATCTCGATGATGAATTTGCCGAGATTTGCGTCATCGTCGACGACGAGGATATGGGCCGCGGTGGAGAGAGGAATCATCCGGCCACCGCATTGGACTTGGCGTCCACGGCCTGCGCAAAGGCGCAAGGAAGCGTCACGCGGAAGAGGGCGCCGCCCGATGTACCATCGGTGACCTGGATGCTGCCTCCCTGCCTTCGCACGATCTCGTCGCAAATGGCGAGACCGAGGCCCGTGCCCTGCGCGCTTGATTTGGTCGTGAAGAATGGTTCGAAAATCTGCTGCTTGAGCTCGTCGGGTACACCCGGGCCCGAATCGGAAACTTCGACGATGACCTCGTCGCCTCGTTCGGTCGAGTTCTTGCGCACCGTGAGCGTCAACGCACCGCCCCCGTGTTGTGCCTGGATCGCGTTCAAGCACAGGTTCAGGACCAACTGCTCGTACTCGTCGCGGCGGCCCTCGATGAACGCGCCAGAAGCGACGGCGATGGAAGTCTGAATGTTCAACCGCTCGCATTCGGCCTCCAAGAAATGGAACATGTCGTAGGCCACGTCGGCGAGATCGACTGATTCGACTGGGCCGCGGGCCTTGCGAGCTTGCGACAAGAGACCCTCGATGACACGGGAAATGCTGTCGGCACCCGCGGCGATTTCTTGAAAATGGCGACGATCGCGTTCGCTCTGCCCTCCCCCTCGAAGGGCGTAGCGAGCGCGCCCGAGAATCACGTTGAGGGGCGACCCTATTTGATGCGCGACGGTCGCCGTGAGTTGTCCCACTAAGGCCAGGCGCTGCGCATGTTGGGCTCTCCGCTCGAGGGCGATGTTCGCGAGCCTCTTGGTCTCTAGTTCGTCACGCGCCCGGCGGAGCGACGTCGTCATGTTGTTGAAGGCGGCCGCGAGGCGCCCTATCTCGTCGCCCCTTTGAACTGCAATCGCCACCGTGAGATCACCGTGGGCCACATTCTCGACGCCTTCGACCAACGACGACAGAGGGCGCGCCACGAGGCGCCGCATGGAAGCCCACGTGCCGAGCGCGACCACGCACATGACCAGTGCGCTGACCAACGCGATCTCACGCTCGAACGCGTGGAGGTTCGCCTCGATGTAGCCGAGGTCACGGAGCATCACGGCGACGCCGCGATTTTGCACGGGTTCGCCTTGGGGTCCCGTGGCGAAGGCGTAGGCATACACATCGCTCCCGTCGACGCGTAGTCGCGCCTCGCGGGGGCCTGGTTGCGTCCTCGCCTCTCTCGCGATCGTCACCAATTCAGTCGCGTAGGAGGCCACAGCCTTCGAGCCCGCGACCGGTCGGTCGCGATCATCGAAGATCACGACGCCGAGGATGCGGTCAGCGCGGGAGAGATCCTCGGCAAGGACCGAAAGGTCTTCGAGTGAATGATCACGGAGGAACGCGTCGAAGGCGAGTTGAAGGACGATGCCGTGGTCGCGGTTCTCGCGCTCCGCCTCCTCGGTCATCAGCTGGCGCCGGAGCCGAACGGTGCTGAACCCAAACGCAGCAAAACAGATGGCGATCGGAACCAGGAGAACGAGCAGAAGACGAGCAGCGAGCCCCATTCCTTGGATACGTACCACGCGGGAGCGGTCAGCGGCGTCGTTCGCCGCGCCCCGGAGCCAGGGCGACGCGACGAGGCGGGAAGAGGAGGCGCGCTGGAGGTTACGCACTGACACCAAACACCATGGCTCCGGGGCAGTCGCTCTCATCTTCGAGGGCGATAGCGGGATCAAGATGCATGAATGGGACCAACGTAGGTTTCGCCATTCATCCGCCATCTACCGGGACTCGCGCGAGTGGGCGATTTTGTCGACCTCGACAATGAGTGCTCACCACGAAAGAGCGGCCCCAGGAAGCGGCCTCGTCAGGTCGACCCTGCGGCAGCCGGGGAAAGGTGGTAGAGACGCAGCTCGCGCAAGCGCTACGAATGGCATTTCGGTCGAACCAGCAGCCTTCGGACAAGCGAGCGTCCAGCTTTCTACGCTTCAAACAGGCAAGCCTTCCGCAGCTGGAGTTCCGCCTCGTTGGCAGGATGTTGCTCCACGCGGCCGCGGTCGGGTTGGCGGCGGGTCTCGTCGGGTCTGCCTTCTTCGTTTTGCTCGAGCTCGTGCAGAAGCAGGTCCTCGAAGGTTTCGCCGGATATCACCCACTCCGCGCGGCGGGTGAACGAATGGTAGGTGACGAGAGCGTGAGCCCGTTCCGGCCTTGGATTCTTTGGTTTCTCCCTGCGATCGGGGCGACAGGTGCCGGGCTCGTCGCCGTCATCGCGCGCGCGCCCGAGATTCAAGGCGGCGGCGGAGACGGCATGCTCCACGCTTTTCATCGGGCGGCGGGAGTCATCCGGCGCCGCGTCGTTTGGGCCAAGGGTGCTGCATCGATCCTGACATTGGGCTTCGGGGGCTCAGGGGGCCGCGAAGGACCCACCATGCAAATCGGTGGGGCGATTGGATCCGTGGCGGCTCGCTACCTCAAGGTCACCACGCGCGAGCGTCGCATCCTCCTCGTCGCGGGCGTCGCGGCCGGTATGGCGGCCGTGTTTCGCACGCCGCTCGGCGCCGCTCTCTTGGCGGTCGAAATTCTGTATCGCGACGACTTCGAATCCGATGCCCTCATTCCCGCCCTCTTGGCGAGCGTGATTGCGTATTCCGTATTCGTGACGATGAACGGCCAGTCGACCCTGTTTGCGCATGCGCCGAGCTATCCTTTCACCCCCACGCACTTGCCTTGGTATGGGTTGATGGCGCTGATGTTGGCCGCGCTTTCGAGCGGATTTCTGAGCCTATTGCAAACAATTCAGAAATTGACGGCGCGCATCTCGGCGCCCAAGTGGGTCAAGCCTGGGCTCGGTGGGCTAGCTCTCGGACTGCTCGCCACGCCGATCGTCATGTTCCTCGGACCGAGTATTGGGGAGTCTGGCCAAGGGCTCGGCATCCTT
>DATEMX010000654.1:0-4246 GCA_035275365.1 Polyangiaceae bacterium
TCCACCCGCCGTCGATCCCGACGATCCTCGCTATTGGGACGCCAAAGATTTGGAAGGCGAGCTCAAGCGTGTCTTTCAAGTCTGCCACGAGTGCCGCATGTGCGTCGGCTATTGCGGCACGTTTCCGTCGGTCTTCAACGCCGTCGATCGCGACATCGAGTCGGGCAAGTCCGAGGGCGCCGAGCACCTCGGCGGGGACGATTTTACCAAGGCGAGCGACCTCTGTTGGCAGTGCAAGCTCTGCTACATCAAGTGTCCATATACGGCCGACGAAGGCGCCAGCGAGCTGCTCGATTTCCCTCGTCTCATGGGGCGCGAGAAGGCACAGCGCGCCAAGCGCGACGGCGTTCAGCTCGTCGACCGCGTGCTGGGAGAGCCCGGCGTCATCGGTCAATTGGGATCGGGCGCGGCCGCCCCGATCGCCAACCTCATCAATGCTTCGAGGCTCCTTCGCAAAGTCACCGAGAAGGTCACCGGGGTCTCGGCGGAGTTTCCGCTGCCTCCGCTCGAGCGCGATCCTTTTCCTAGCTGGATCGAGCGCCACGCGCCGCTCGGTTCGGCCGGTGAGGCGGGCGAGGTCGTCATCTTCTCGACTTGCTACGGCGACTACAATCAGTCGAACGTTCCGCGGGCCGCCGTGCGCGTGCTCGAGCATCAAGGCTACCGCGTCATTCGGCCCCACCAGGTGTGCTGTGGGATGCCCAACCTCGACGGCGGCGACATCGACGCGATGAGGCAGAAGGTGAAGACCAACGTGGAGTCGCTCTTGCCGCATGTTCGCCGGGGCAAGAAGATCGTCGTCCCTTCGCCGACGTGCGGCTACACCATGAAGAAAGAGTGGCCGCTCTACGTGGCAGAGCCCGAGGTCCGCGAGGTCGCCGAGGCGACGCTCGATCTCATGCAGTTTCTCGACACCCTTCGTCGCAATAAGACCATGAAGACCGACTGGAAGAAACCGCTCGGCAACGTCGCCTACCACGCGGCGTGCCACCTGCGCGCGCAGAAGATAGCGTTTCCCGGGATGCGCATCTTGAACGCCGTCCCCGACAGCGAGGTTCGCCTCGTCGAGCAGTGCTCGGCCGTCGACGGTACGTGGGGCATGAAGGCCGAGTTCTACGATCTCGGCCTCAAATACGCGCAGAAGCTGGTGCGCGGCATCGCCGAAGGGGAAAACGAGACCGTGGTGACGGACTGCCAACTGTCGGCGCGCCGTATCGAAAAGGAAAACCAAGTGCGGGTGATTCACCCGGTCGAAGCCGTGGCCGAGGCGTACGGGCTGGCCGTCGAATGACGACGCACGAGCGGAGCCATCATGAAAAAGGTCGAACGTAGCGAGATATTGGATCTGGGAGCCTACGAGCAGGTTCGCCCTCGATTTCGCGCCCGGGTCATCGAAGAGAAGCGGGGGCGGCGCCTCGCCGTCTCCGATGAAATCAGCGCCGTCTTCGAGAATCACGACACCGCCCTCTTGCAGATTCAAGAGATGCTGCGGACCGAGCGGATCACCAAAGAGAGCGCCATTCGCCACGAGATCGAAACCTACAACGAGCTCGTGCCGGCCGACGCCGAGCTGTCGGCGACGATGTTCGTCGAAATTGCCGACAACGTCGTGCGCGACCGCCGGCTCGTCGAGATGGCCGGTCTCGAGGCGTGCATCGCGCTCGAGGTGCTCGGCACCAAGGTCGTTGGGCGCAACGAGACGCGCGGTGTCTTGCCCGATCGCACGACGGCCGTGCACTACGTGAAATTTCCGCTCGGCGCCGAGCTCGCGTCGAAGCTCGCGGCGCGCGCTCGCGTAGAGCCCGAAGGAGCCATGTTCTTCATCGTCGATCATCCCCGCCTCGCGGCGCGAAAAGAATTGCCGCGAGCGATGGTCGAGAGTCTCGTCGAAGATTTGAGCTGACGCGCCGCCCGTCCGAGTTCGCGATTCGCGGAATCTGAGCTAGCTTGAGGATACCGTGAGTTTGCGCATCTCCATTTGCCGGTTGTTCGCTCGCTTGCTTGCGGTGCTTGCCGTGCTCTCGGTGGGCGTGCGCGTGCAATTCCCCGTTGTCGCCGGGCCGGCGCCCGTGTCCTCGTTTCGGCAGACGACGGTCCTCGAGGCAGTGTCCGAGATACCCAAGGCGCCCGAGCGAACTGAGCCGCGGGTCGCGCCCGCGCCTTTCCTCGAGCGTTTGCCGGCGCCCCTTTCGCCCTTGCTGCGGTTCGAACCGGGCGAGCATCTCCGTGGATGTTCTCGGGAAGAGCTCACCTACGCGAGGTCGATGCTCGACGAACTCCCCTCCGTTCGGCGCACGCCGCGTCCGAGGTCCGACGACCCTCCAAGGGCCTGACGCGCTTCGCTCGTCATCGAGACTCTGAACCTTGGAACGCCCGCCGATCGTGCGGGCAAGGAATGGTGCGTCATGGATCCGAAGAATACGTCGAAGGAAACAAACGTCGCCGCTGAGGCGCCCAACCAGACCGAACACGCGAAGCCGCCCGTGCTGTGGATGCTAGTTCCCCTGGCGCTCGTCGTTCTTGCTATCGTGCTGTCGCGCTGAATCGTTCTCGCCATCGCTGGATGCGAGCGGTGACGACCGCCGCGGGGGCGCTGTGCGCTCTCGCGGCGGTCTTCGTCGGCTCGATGATCGTTCGTAGCCCGAGATCCGCGCCGAGTCGAAAGTGGACCTTTACCGAGCCAGGGCTCGGTGCATCGGGCCTTGGGTTGGCGATGCCCGCGTCGTCGTCCGGCATTTGGTTGCTCGACGATCATCCGGGAGCGAGCGGCGAGCGCGCCCTCGTGAACCTCGCGGGCGATCCGGGCGAACGCGCAGCCGTCGCGGTCGTCGACGCCGAGCCATTGCGCGACGCCCGAGTCACCGCGCGCTGCAAAGCGGCGGGCGAAGGGAAAAGCTCGAGCTGCGGTGTCGTCCTTCGGTACGGGCACGCGCAAGGCTACTATGTCGTCCGTGTCGAGAAGGCGCCGCCGGCCCTCGTTTTCGCGGCCGTGAGCCCAGGTTCCGAGCGCGCGATTCAAACGAAGCCGGTCGACCTTCGCCCCGCCGATTGGCACGTCATCGAAGCAGAAGTGCGGGGTGACCACATCGTCGCGCGATTGGACGGCCGCGCGGTGATCGACGCGCGCGATCAGAACCTCCCCGGTCCCGGCGCGGTTGGCCTCTGGGCGCCGTCCGAAGGGATAGCCTATTTCGACGAGATGACAGTGGCCCCGCTCACGCCGGCGATCGCCCATCCGGTCGACATGCTTCCCATCCTGCTGCAACAAAAGGCGCGTCGCTAAGGCTGGGTAAAGGGGAGGGGCCAAAATCGAGCCGCCGCCAATTTAGCATGCTAAATTGGCGAAACGAACCAGCCCTTTCAAGGTGCTTCGGGGTCGTGCTTTTTCGCTGCTTTTTCGCGGAAACCGACTTGCAGCGGCGTCGCGCGGGGTGGCAGCGCGATCAGCCATTTTCTCGGGAGCCAGCATAATCTCCAATGATTTCAGCAGCCAACACTTTGAGAGGGTTGGGCGAAATGAACCTGAGAAGGGTTCAACGCCCACCGTTCGCAATTTGGGCATGCCGGCATGCCAAATTGCGAATGAGCTGGGGAAGGGCCAACCGCCGGTCGGACCCAAACTTGGCATGCTAAATATTGAAGTGAAGTGGGAGAGGGTTCAGCGCCGTCGCGAGGATGCCTGGGGGGACGCGCGCGGGGCCGCAAAGGTATCGCGGCGCTTGCCAAGCGGTGCCTTCGCGGGAATATTGACACGTCAAACACGAACGAATGCATGGGCATGCCAAACAACGAGCGAGGTATGCAAAGCAGCGAGCGAATGAGGGAGGAACTGGTCTCATGAGCGCGAGGAACGTTGCTGCGACGATGTCGTTCGCGTCAGGTTTTTTGCTTTGGCGTGCGGCGATGCGGTGGCAGCGCACCGTCGAGCTCGAGCTGAAACCGACGGGCCTGACACACGCGCAATTTCTCGTTCTTCGCTCCGCCGACGTTTGCCAGCGCGCTGCCGATGACGCCGTGAGCCAGCGTATGATCGCGTCCGGCGCGGGGCTCGACGAAGCGACGACCTCACGCGTCGCCCGGACGCTCGAGAAGCGGGGACTATTGGACCGCGGGCCCGCCAGTGGCAATGGGCGCGCCTGGCGCGTCATCGTCACGTCGGGCGGCCGCCGTTTGCTCGAGAGGGCCGCGCGGGGCGTTGCCAAAGCCGAGAAGCGCTTCTTCGAGGAACGCGAACCGAACGCTACCG
>DATEMX010000655.1:0-3071 GCA_035275365.1 Polyangiaceae bacterium
GGCCGAGGAGCGCCTCGGCCTGGGCCTGCGCGAGCTCGGTCGCGCTGCCGGCGTCGCCCGACACCCAGATGTCGGCCACCAGCCCGGAAAGCGCCACGACCGACGCGAACTGCCGAGACTCGGGATCGGTGCACGACGAGAAGTCGCCGTGGCTCGCGCCCACGATCTGAGATAGCGCCCCCGGCAACTTCCAGCGCGTGAGGAGCCATTGGCCCACGTCGGCGTGGTCGCAGCCGAGCTCGGCGCGTTCGCCTTCGATGAGCTTGCGATGGTCGCCCGCGGCCTGCACGATGATCTCGGGGTACACATCGGGCATCCCCTGCGCGAGGGCGAGCATGCCGATGTCTTGGAGGAGGCTCGACAAGAACGCCTCTTCGGCGTGCGGCAACTTGATACTCGATGCCAGCTCTTGCGCCGCGATGCCGGCAGTGATCGACCGCTTCCAGTATTGCTTGTAGCCGTTGGCCTTGTCTTTGCCGCGCAGATCTGAAACCAGCGAGAACGACAGCGCCAGGGTGCGCACGGCGTTGATCCCCAAGAGTGCGAGCGCGTGCGACACTGTCTTGGCGGGGTTGCGAAGCCCCATCACCGGCGAGTTGGCCATCCGCAAGACCTTGGTCGCCAATGCGGGATCGGTCGAAATCGTGCGCGCGATCTCGGCGAAGTTGAGGTCCTCTTTTTGGCAGAGCTCGAGGACCTTCATGGCCAAGGCCGGCACGCTGGGCAATGAGGTGCAGCGCTCGAGTCGTTGTTTGACGTTCGGCAGC
Organism: Polyangiaceae bacterium; assembly: GCA_035275365.1. Lineage (GTDB taxonomy): Bacteria > Myxococcota_A > Polyangia > Polyangiales > Polyangiaceae > DASWDH01. The sequence goes on from DATEMX010000655.1 coordinate 768, forward strand.
ATTGGAGTCGTTACCCAGAGCGGTCGAGGAGTCCTCGCTCATCATCCAACGGCGAAAAGTGCATGGGCCTCAAGGCGAAGGCGTGCAATTTTCGCGCGTCGATCAAATGTCGATCAAATCAAGATGTGGCTCGCAGCTTCGGGGAGGGCGCGTTGTTGATCACGACGAGGATGGGCTCGCGAACTCCCGTGTTGCGCGAAAAATTCGTGATCCGTTCCAAGAGGGCGGTGGTGACCTCGTGCCCCTTCGACATGAGGAGCATGCCCGACTTGGTGACGACGTTCTCGTGCAAGACCATGCCCTGGCGCAGCTCCTTCACCGAGAGCTGCCGCACTTCGGCGGTGCCCGTAACGTTGCCGAGCGTCTCCGCGAAGGCCTGGAAAATGGTGGGATCGTAGGCCCCCTTGCGACCGCGCAACGCGTTGAGCGCGTTGGCTGCCGACCCGAGCTGCGATTCGAACACCAAAAAATCGAGGATGATCTTGAGGGCGCGCGCTCCGAAGGGGATTGCCTCTCCGCGCAGCGTTTGCGGCTTCTCAGGCTCGAAATGAGCGTCCATGTGGAGCAAGATCTGGCGGACTTCTTCCAAGCGGGGGATGTGTGCAATGAGTCGCTCGGCCAAGCTCGGGAGGCGCGACATCATCGCCGTTTCGTCGTCGGTGAGGTGTTGCCCGCCGTACATGCGCTCGAGCGACTCGACGGGGATGGTGACGCACCCGATCTGCGACAACATCGCCGAGACTTCGCACTGCCACTCATGAGCCTTCTGCAGTTGAGCGAGCAGCTGGGTCATGAGCTGCTTGGCGCGGCTCGCGCGGCCGAACGCCGAGGGGTTGGCGAGCGAGAGGACGTCGGTGAGGGTCTTCACCGCGCCGTGCAGTGTTTGCTCCAAGAGCACGCGTTCGCCGGTGATGAGCTCGTATTGCTTGGCGGCGGAGACCAACACGGGCAATAGCACGTTGGGGGGGCACGGCTTGGTCAAGAACCGAAAGATCTGCCCGTCGTTGACGGCGCTGATCGCCGATTCGAGATCGGCGTGGCCGGTGAGCAAGACGCGGGTGGTGTCGGGCCAGCGCTCCTTCACCTTGGTCAAGAACTCCGCGCCATTCATTCCCGGCATGCGCATGTCCGACATCACGACCGCGAAGGGCCCTTCTTTTTCCAGGATTTGGAGACCCTGGGCACCCCCGGGGGCGGTCGACAATTTGAACGTACGCCGTAGGTGGAGCGTGAGCCCCTCGAGCACGAAGGGTTCGTCGTCGACGCACAGGAGCTTCGGCGTGGGCGCGGTCGTCATCGGTTCTCCATGCTGGCCAGGGTCTTAGAAACGGTCTCTCGCCACGAGGGCAAGCGGGCGGCGACGCCGATGGTCTCGAGGTGAGCGAGCTCGAGCTCGAGCTTCGGGTAAAAGCGGCCCTTTGCGGAAGCCGCTTCGTCGCAGAGCGTTTCGGCCACGTGGACGGCGTCGACGATCTCGAATTGGCTGTGCGCGATTCGCGACGGCGCGTGGTGGTGCGCCACGGCTTCGATGATGGGAAACGGCAGCCCCCAAAGGCCGAGGAGGTAGGCTCCCACGTCGGCGTGGTCGTAGCCCACGGTCGCCTTTTCGACGAGGTGGACGGGACGGTTTTCCGCGTTGGCCACGCTGAGTGCGTTGACGAGATGCTCGGGCGATTGGCTCGCCAGGACCAGCACGCCTACGTCGTGGAGCATGCCCGCCATGAAGGCGTCTTCGGCTTTGTCCTTTTCGTGGAACATCTGCGAGGCGATGGTGGCCACGCCGAAGGCGTGCTGTTGGAGGAGCTCGATGGAGACGGGTGACGAGCTCGGAAACGCGCCGTCGACAGCGCCAAAGGTTTCGACGGAGAGCAGCAAGCGCTTGACGGTGTTGACTCCCAGATAGGCGAGGGCCTGCTGCACGCTCGCGACGCGCTTGCGCAAGCCGAAGAACGACGAATTGACGACCTGCAAGAGCTTGGCGCATACCGCCATGTCTTGCTCGACGAGCGCGGCGATGGCCTTCAAGTCGATCTCGGGGTTCTCGAGCGCGCGCGAGACTTCGAAGTATACGCGAGGGACCGAAGGCAGGCGCGCAATCGAACCCACCGCGGCGCGGACCGTGTCGTTTTGAAGGATGGCTTGCAAATCACAGGCGCGCTCCACCACCGTTTGGAGGGTCGCGGCGTCGCAAGGCTTGCTCAAAAACTGGTGCGCCACCGAGATGCTTCGGAGCGCAGCTTCGAGCTCGGTGTGACCCGAGAGGACGATGCGAACGACCTTCGGATAGAGCGACTGAACGTGCTT
>DATEMX010000656.1:0-4892 GCA_035275365.1 Polyangiaceae bacterium
CGATTCGCTCTACGCGCGGTCGTCGATCGCCGAAACGCTTTCGCTGCGCCTGATTGCAGAGGCGGAACCCACGAAGGTGGCACATTGGGATCAAGAGCTGATCGACGCCATCCTCGAGACCTCGCCTGGCATCCTCGAACAGTTGAAACAGGCGGCCGATCGCGTGCAAGCGATCGCGGGCTGCACGATGGGCCCTGTTGGCGATCGCCTCGACGACGGCCTGCGCAGTATCGTCATCGAACCACTCCAAGTTCGGGTGTTCCAGCCGAACGAGGTGCTCGCCGCGGCCGGTCTCCCGGTGCCGGGGATGATCATCGTCGGCGTCGGCTCCGTGGAGCTCGACGAGGACAACGGCAACGGCGACAGGCTTGGCCCTGGCGACTTCTTGTTCGCCACCGAGGTGCTGGGAGGTGAAGCCGCACCGGCTACGGCGCGGGCAGGTGCAAGAGGCGCCATCGTGCTCTTCGGCGCGCGAGGTCTCGCGCACGAGCTTCTCGTGAGCTGCCCGCCGCTGCTCGAGATTTTCGCCGGGATGTGAGCTACCGGAGCTGCCAATGCAGCTCCTCGCTGCCCTGCGCGCCGGCGAAGCGCAGGCCAACGTAGGTTGCGTCCTTTGCGACGGTGGGACCGCTCGAGGACTCCGCCGGAAACTTGATGCGAAACACTTGCCGCCAGACCGATGCGTACGGAAAATACGTTCGCTCGATGGGGCCGGGGTGCGCGATGGCCACGATCTCTTCGGGCGCGGTCTCGTTTCCCTTGTCGTCGATGAGCCGCACGATCCAAGCCGACGTTGGTTTGGTGAGATCGCCCCACCGCCGGTTCGAACCATAGAGAGCGACGAAGAACTGGTGATGCGCGCGCGTCTCGGCGAGCGTCTTTTCGAGCAGCACGCGGCGTTGCTCGACCGAAAGGCGGTAGTCGTGGGCGTACCTGACGACGTAGGCCCACCGAAAATCCCACGACTCGAAGGTCGACGACACGGTGAGCAGGTTGTCGAGCTCGGAGAGCGCGAGCAGCTCCTCGGTGCGCGTCCAGCGTGAGAGCACGTGGTCGTAGTCAGTCGCCAGGTATTCGCGCGGCCCCTCGGTGAGGCTGACACGCGGCGTGCCGCAGGCCGTGAGGCAGAGGAGCAACACGGCGGCGAGCGCGAGCTTCACGGAGCCGAGTCTATTCCACCCGGAGCGAAGGAACGCCACTCCACGCGGAAAGGCGGAGCCGTCCCCGTGCACGGGCGAAGAGCGGAGTCGAGACATCAGGATCGCGGGTCCAATGTGGGCCACGTGGCCCAGTCCTCTTTACGAGGACCTTGGCACCAGCTCACGGGGCCTTATCGCACGATGGCACGGAGAGTGCACACTTTCGTGGGCAGAGGTCGCCGCCACCGGCGACGATCTCGGCGGTCGCGGAGGCCGCCTGCCGTGATGGAAAAACTCGACTTTCTCGTGCGGTTTTGGGAGTTGCGCGGTCGCTACGAAGCGCAGGGCGTCCCCCTCAGCAAGGTCGAGCGGCTCGAGCTGCTCTCGCTCCTGCAGCTCATCGCCGCCGAAGACGAGCCCTCGAGCATCGAGGCCATCGACCCGTCGCGGCGCGGCTTGCCGGTGCAAATCACCGCCGGCTCTGGGTTTCTCGCGGCGGATCTGAAGGATCTTTCGGCCGAGCGCCTCGTCGTGGGAGCCGTCTCGCCGCTGCCGCGCGGGCATCGCACGATCTTGTACGCAGCCGACGCCGTCACGGGCGTAGAATACGCGCTTCCTTGCGTCGTCGTGTGGTCGCGCGAAGACGAACCGTGTCTCATCGGCCTCGCGCCCGATGGTCTCCCGACGCGCGCGATGTTCACCGTTCCGGTGACGGGGCTCTTTCGCTCGCCCTTCGGCATCGGCGCCGCCGGCCACCGCGTCGAGGCCTAACCACACATCGGCGTTTTCTTGGTCCAACGGGCGTCCGGTCTCCCATAATGCCGGCGAGCTGGAGCTGCGCGGGTAGTCGATGCGGCGGCTACGCGATCGCTTTTCGTCACTGGCAGCCTTGACCAACTGAGGTTGAAAAGCATCCTGAGGGTCGCTCGATGGGAAACCCTTCAACGAAACCGCCGCCCGCCGACCCGGATACTCCGGTGTTGGCCCGCTACGGTCTCGCTCCTGAGTTGGAGCGTAGACTTCTCAGGGTCGGGTCCGAAGACGTCTCGACACCGGTAACGGTGGGCGAGCTTCGCCGTCTCTTCGGTCTGCCGCGATGGCTGGACAACGTCTTGGCGCGGCAGCTTGCCGTCGACGCGGTCCGCGACGCTCTTGTCGGTGAAGGCGGCCTGGTTCGTGATTTCGAGGCGAAGTTGGAAGGGCTCCCCGATGACGCTCCTGCGCCGATCCCCACTTCGGAGCTGCGGCCCTTCGTCGGCTTGATGCGCGTCCTCATCGCGCGGTTGGCCAAGGTTCGGTAGAGCCGCTCAACCGAGAAGCCCCAGCACCCCCTTGTAGTCGTCGGCCAACTCGATCGACGCGTCGCGCGCGCCCCTGTCGGTGGGATTGATGCCGCAATATTCGACTCCGGCTAGATGCCGCCATCGACCGGCCCGCTCGGGCTCGTCGGGTCGCACGGGCGTCGTGCACGTGTAGCAGCCGATGGTGGGAAACCCCATGGCATGGAGAGGGTTCAAGGCGACGTCGCCGTGGGCTTCGAGGTAGGTCTGAAGCTCGCGGGCACTCACGTCGGCGAAGGGGTGGACGCGAAGAGCGCCCAATTCGACGTCGAGCGCTACGATCGGAACGTTGGCGCGCGCGCCTCCTTCGCCGCGGCGCAGCGCCGAAACGAACGCGGCGTAGCGGCCACGGATCGCGCGGAGCGGCGCGCTCTTGCGCAGATCGCAGCAGCGCTCCTGCCCCTCCTTCGACAAATACAAGAGGCCTTCGATGCGCGTCTGCTCGGCGAAGGAATGCTCCGGCGTGAGGGTGACGACATTGAGCAAGCGGTGGGTTCGCGAGAGCGCGGCGCGCGTCGCGAGCGTTTCGGGGTGCAAGACCCCGGTGTCGACGAAGACGACCTCGAACGCGAGCCCGGCCCGATCGGCCATGTGGCAGAGCACCGAACCGGCCCGCTGCATGCTCGAAAGGATGGCCGCGCGCATGCCGAAAGCGTCGTGCGCCCACTCCAAGATTTCGATGGGCGTCTTGCCCTCCAGTCGGGCGTTGACGGTAGCGAGGTCACGCTCGTAGAGCTGCATGTCACTCCTTGAACCCCTGTGCGATGGGCATCCTCCGCCCAACGCCAAACGCCTTTTTCGTGAGAATGAGGCCAGGCGCTGCCTGGCGTCGTTTGTACTCGCTGCCGCGCACGAGGGAGATGACGCGATCGACGACGCTCGCCGCGACGCCCTCTTCGACGATGGTCTGGCGCCCCGCGCCGTCTTCTACGAACCTCTCGAGCACGCGATCGAGCAGATCGTAAGGTGGAAGCGAATCTTGATCTTTTTGATCGGGGCGGAGCTCCGCGCTCGGAGGCTTCTCTATCGAAGCCAGGGGGATTCGCGTGGCGTCACGATTCACGTAGCGAGAAAGACGGTAGACCATGGTCTTCGGCACGTCGCTGATGACCGCCAGGCCTCCCGCCATGTCGCCGTAGAGCGTACAGTAGCCGACGCCGATTTCGCTCTTGTTGCCCGTCGTGAGCAGGAGCGCGCCCGTTCGGTTCGAGATGGCCATGAGCACCGAACCGCGAATCCGCGCCTGCACGTTCTCGAAGGTGACGTCGGGAGCGGTCCTCGCGGGCGTTGAGCCCGTTTCGGCCACGTCAAGGAGCAAAGGCTCGAGGCTCGCGAGATAGGCGGCGAACATCGGCTCGATCGATACCTCGCGGTAGCCGATGCCCAGGTTTTCGGCGAGCGCCCGCGCGTCGTCCGTCGACCCTCGCGACGAGTAGCGGCTCGGCATGCCGACGCCGAGCACGTTGGCGGGGCCGACGGCGTCGGCGGCGATGGTGGCTGTGAGCGCAGAGTCGATGCCGCCCGAGAGGCCGATGACCATGCGGTCGAAGCCGCACTTGCGAGCGTAGTCGCGGGTGCCCATCACGAGGGCGCAATACGCGGCCTCTTCGTCCGACGCGAGGTCGGGCGCCGTGGGGCCGCCACCTGGCCAATCGCAGACGACGAGATCCTCTTCGAAGGCACGCGCACGCGCGAGGACCTGGCCGTCGGGACCGAAGAGGGTGCTGCGCCCGTCGAACAGGAGCTCGTCGTTGCCGCCCACTTGATTCACGAAGGCAACCGGCACGGCGTGGCGCCGCGCGATCTCCGCGAACATCTGCGGCCGCGCCGTGCGCTTGGCGATGGTGAACGGGCTCGCCGACACGTTGAGGATGAGGTCGATGCCCAGCGCCGCAACGTCGCCGACGGGGTTCGCGTGGTAGCGCGACGTCTTGTCGCCGGCTTGCGCAAGGGAGCGCTCGCCGTAGGCTCGGTGCGCCATGGCAGCGACGTCGTTCCACGCGTCCTCGCACACGGTGAGGCCCAAGCGTTCTGGCCCGAGCGAAACGAGCGAAGCCTGGCCGCCCGGCTCGAAGTAGCGATCTTCGTCGAAGACGTCGTAGGTCGGCAGAAGCCGTTTGTGTGCGCGCTCGACGATCGCTCCCCCGCGCGCGACCAACGCGGCGTTGTAGAGCGGACGCCCCGCCCCACCCCGGGTCACGTCGATGGATCCAAACACCAGCGTGACGTCGCCCGGTATCGAACGCGCGAGCTCGGCGTTGGCGGCGAGCGCCGCCTCGACGAAAGCCGGCCGTTCGAGCAAATCGCGCGGCGGATAGCCGAGGAGCGCGAGCTCGCTCGCGACCGCTATCTCGGCCCCGAGCTCGCGGGCGCGTACCGTTGCGGCGGCGATGGCCCGGCGGTTTGCATCGAG
>DATEMX010000657.1:0-5646 GCA_035275365.1 Polyangiaceae bacterium
GCCGCCGTGCAGGTGTAGCCAGGCTCGACCAGCTTGCAATCGAATCGGCAGCCGTCACCGCTCGTGCGGTTGCCGTCGTCGCAAGCCTCTTTGCCGCTGATCTTCCCGTCGCCGCACACCGCGCAGGGCTGACCGACTACGTCGCAGCTCGCCCCTGGATCCAACGAGGAGCAGGTGGCGTTGCAGCCATCGCCATCGACGAGATTGCCGTCGTCGCAGGTCTCGTTGGCTTCGAGGATGCCGTTGCCGCAACGTTCGCAGCCAACGCCTGCGAGAGGGCACCGCCAGCCGGGCTCGAGCGCGCATGAACTGCTGCAACCGTCGTCGGGCGCGCCGTTGCCGTCGTCACACTCCTCGGCGCTCTCCTTGATGCCGTTTCCACAGAGCTCGCAGCCATAGCCGGCCACGGGGCAGTGGTATCCCGGCTCGACCTGCGAGCAATCCAGAGCGCAGCCGTCTCCGCCGGCAACGTTGCCGTCGTCGCAAGCCTCGGGCCCTTCCTTGATTCCGTTTCCGCACAGAAAGCAGCCGACGCCCGGGGCCGAGCACGTGAATCCCGGCTCGATGAGCCGGCAGTCGTAGCGGCACCCGTCGCTGCTCAAACGGTTGCCGTCGTCGCAAACTTCGTGAGCGTCCACCACGCCATTGCCGCACTTCTCACATGCTTGACCCGGAGCGAGACAGCGATATCCCTCGGCGATTCCACTGCACGACGCGTTGCATCCGTCGTCCGGAACGCGGTTGCCGTCGTCGCAAGTCTCGTTGCTGTCGAGGATGCCGTTGCCACAAAGTTCGCAAGGCTGACCCGCCACCGCGCAGAAATAGCCGTCGGCGATCTTGCTACAGTCCGCGCTGCAACCATCACCGTCCACGCGGTTGCCGTCGTCGCACGCTTCGGCGCTCTCTTTGACGCCATTTCCACACAACTGGCACGAGGTTCCCGCTGTGGGGCAGCTGTAGCCATCCTCCACTTTGTGGCAATCGGCGGTGCACCCGTCGGACGAGACGGTGTTTCCGTCGTCACAGACCTCTTTGTCGTCGACCGTCCCGTTGCCGCACTGCGCACACGCCTTGCCCGGGGTCGCGCAATCGAACCCTGGTTCGGTCTGCGAGCAGTTGAAGAGGCAGCCGTCGCCGGAGAGGTTGTTGCCATCGTCACACAGCTCGTGCTTGTCGACGACGCCGTTGCCGCATTGTTCACAAGGTTCTCCGGCGACGTGACAGAAGTACCCGCGCGCGATCGTCGTGCACTTGTCGCAACCGTCGCCGGCCGCCGTGTTGCCGTCGTCACAGGCTTCGTTGGCTTCAACGACGCCGTTTCCGCAGAGCTCGCAGGGTTTTCCGGCCTTGCGGCAGTTGTAGCTGCCTTCGATGGTATGGCAGTCGGCGCTGCACCCGTCGCCGCTGGTCTGGTTGCCGTCGTCGCAGACCTCGGTGCTCTCCTTGATACCGTTGCCGCACTGCTCGCACGCCGAGCCTGCGGCGGTGCACGTGAAGCCCGGCTCGACGACGCAAGTTGCGCTGCACCCGTCGCCGCTGGCCTGGTTGCCGTCGTCGCAAGCTTCCGTACCGTTCAGCTGACCGTCGCCGCAAGTGGGAAAGGAGCCCGCGCCATCTCGCGAGGATCCACCCGTCGCGTCGCTCCCGGGGATGACGATGCTCCCCTTCGAACCTCCCCCGCCAGCGAATCCCCCCTCCAACTTGCCAGCGTCAGGGAGGGGCGGGACGTCGATGGCCAACTCGGGCTTGGCGCTGCAGGCGGCGAGAACGAATACGGTGAAGTAGGCGGCGCGGATCCTCAAGTCGATCTCCCGTGCCGCCGGAGAGCGACGGCACCTCGACCGGCTACGGCTCTTGCCTACTCGGACTTAAAGAAATTTCCAGGCGACGGGTAAAAGTCCGGCCACCGCAGCCCACTTCGTGGCGCGGGATCGCGGGTGAGATACGCGCCGCCGTCGAGCCCCACTCGTATGTAACTCTTGGGCGAAGCCGAAACCGTACGAAATCGAACGGAGCAACCGAATCGTCAGCCACGGTAGAACGCAGCGATGATGACGCCGCACAGCACCCCCTCGGCCAGGTGATAGCTCGAGTCCACGAGCATGGCGGCGAGCGCGACGTTGTAGGTCGCGTACTCGATGATGCCGCCCTGTAAGGCGTCCCAAAGGAAGCCGCAGTAGGCGCCCAATAGCGCTCCGGTCGCGAGCTTCGACCAACCGCGCCGCTCGACGAAGAACAGGTGCGCCACCGGAAAAGCCAGCGCCATCAGCGCTACGTAAAGCACGAAAGCCAAGAAAATGACGGGAATGACATAGCTCGTGCGCTGGACACCCGGTCCGAAGCCCGCCTTGAGATAGTCGGCCGCGACAAACTCGTGAAACACGTAGCCAAGGTTGAAGATCACGAGGAAGGCGACGAGCGCGCCCAATAGGAGGCGTTTGTTCATGGCGGTCGTGTGCTAGACCCAGACGAGCTTCTCCGCAAGAATGGACAAAAATGATAGCTAGTACGGAATTGGAAGTAAGGGCGCTGCTCCGCGCGCCTTGTCCAATCGTGCGCTTCAACGCCCTGGTCGCGGGCCGCCACAAGCTCCGGATCTTGTGGGAGCTCAGGGATGGTCCGAAGCGCTACGGCGCCATTCAGCGCGCCCTGGTGGATGCGTCCGGTGGCGCGTCGATCACTCCCCGAGTCTTGAGTCGGGAGCTGCGTGAGCTGTGTGCGACGGGTCTCGGCACGCGCAAACAGTTTCCCGGTGTCCCGCCGCGCGTCGAGTACACGATGAGCGCGGACGGGCGCGCGCTGTTGGACGTCATGCACTCAATCTGCCGCTGGGGTGAGACCGCTGCCAAGCCGCGACTGCGGCGCTCGAACGGCACTAGGTAGCGACGAGCTCGTTACCCGCGGCTCCCCAAAAAGGCCGTTAGCCGTCCCGGGTCGACTATCCACATAGTTGGACGACAACGAGGCAACACACCCATGAGCCTTTCGCACGCGGCGAGCGTCTTCGGCCAACGGATCACCCAGGGGCCCACCCTGGCCTTCTTCATCCTTATGCTGGCGCTCGTCCTTGGGCCAAGGCTCGCCCAGAAAGCGCGGCTTCCGGCGATGGTGGGCCTGGTCCTCGCTGGAATGGTGCTCGGGCCCCATACGACCCGTCTCCTCGATTCCAACAAGATTGCGCTATCGGCCTTGGGGACCTTCGGGCTTCTCTACCTGATGTTCGCAGCCGGTCTCGAGCTCGACTTCAAGCGTTTGATGCGCAACAAAGGGCTGGCCATCACGTTCGCGCTGCTCTCGTTCGCCATTCCCTTCTCGTTCGGAGTCGCGAGCGCCAGGGCCTTGCACTACGCGTGGGCGGGAGCGGTGCTCATGGGCTCCAACTGGGGATCGCACACCCTCGTCACCTATCCCATGCTGCGAAAGATGGGACTTGCCCGCAATCGGGCGGTGGGGACCGTGGTGGGCGCCACCGCCGTCACCGATACGTCCGCGCTCCTCGTGCTGTCCGCAGTTTCGGTGAGTGCAAAAAAGACGGGCGGCCTCGAGCTCCAGGCGGTCGAAATCGTGCTCGGCCTCGTCTTGCTCGTGGCTTATGCGCTCTTCGTGCTTCCCAAGTTGGCTCGTTGGTTTTTTGCTCGGGTCGGCGGCGATCGCTCGCTGCGACTCGTTTTCGGGATTGCAGCCTTTCTGTCCGGCGCGGTGCTCGCGGAAATGGCTTCGATCGATGGCATCGTCGGAGCCTTTCTCGTCGGGCTCGGCCTGAACCGGGTCATTCCCGAGCGAAGTCCCCTCATGGAGCAGGTGCAGTTCGTCGGATCGGCGCTGTTCATTCCCGTCTTTTTGGTCTCGGTGGGTGTCCTCCTCGACCCCAGGGTGCTGATCGATCCCAGAACGCTCCTCGTCGCGGCGGTGTTTACGGTCGCGGTGCTGGGCGGCAAGGCACTCGCGGCCGTGATCGCCGGGCGCACGTTCCATTTCACGTGGGCCGAGATAGGCGTCATGTCGGGTCTGTCGGGCTCGCAAGCCGCCGCGACGCTCGCGACCACGCTCGTTGGAGCGCGCCTCGGCATCTTCGACAAGACCACCATCAACGCGGTTCTGGTCGTCATCCTCGTCACGCTCGTCATCACGCCGGCGATGGTCTCCTTCTTCGGCAGGAGGGTAAGTCGCCAAGAAGGTGCAGGCGAAGCGCTGGGCAGCACGATCTTGGTGCCGGTATGGGGTGAATCGACGCGGCCGTTGCTCAGCATCGCGGGAAAGCTCGCGGTGCCCGATGGTGGAATGGTCGTCGTCGCGAGTCTCGCGACCGAGCTCGCGTCGGAGACCGAGGTCAGTTCCCAGCGCGCCCTCGCGTCGAAGGCCGAAGAGTGGCTCGCCAAGGAGGGCCTCGAGTCGCGATCCGTCTTTCGAGTTTCGAGCTCGATTTCCGCGGGACTGCTCCAGACGGCGCGAGGCCAAGGCGCGACGCTCCTTCTTTGCGAATGGCAAAGCGAGTCGCCCTGCCCGAGCAGCGAGCCTTTGGGCGCGCTCTACCGCTCGCCCGTTCCCGTTGTCCTCGTGCGCGGCGACGTTCATTCTTTCGAACGCGTCGTCGTCATCGCTCGCCAAGACGACTTCGCGGTGTCTCGCAAGCCCAGCCTCGATCTCGCGGTCGAGATCGCAACCCGAGTCGAGCACGGCCACCGCTTCGTTTGTGTCGGGAGGTGCGCAAAGCCCCTCGAGTCGTTGTTTGCCGCGCAAGCCGCGGTCGACAAGATCGACAGCGCAGATCCCCTCGCTTGGGCGAACGACAACGCGGGCGAGAACGACCTTCTGGTCTTCGCCGGGCGCGACGCCGCTCGCGAAGCCTTGACGCGGTTCCCAGGCCTGGCGAAAAAAAAGTGTTTGGTCGCCATCGCCCCGTCGGACTCAGCTCTCCAGCCTCACCCCGAAGCTTCGGACGCGCTCGTCGCGAGCCGCAGCTTGGCCGAAGACCCGGCGAGGTGAGAGCCGAGCGCGTACACCGATCTCGTGAGCCACGAGTACGAGCGATCGCTCTATGACGACCCCCGCGCTTCGCTTCGCCAGTCGAGAGATCGACTCGCAGCTACATGTTCGTCCGGACGACGTTCGCCTCTCTTTGGCGTGGGGCGCCGCGAGGTAAGCCTGCGCGAGCCACCGATGTCGGCGACTCGGATTCTCTCGCTCGCGCTCTCTCTGGGGTTGCTTTCCGTTGACGCGGCGGCCGACTCCACCACACCGAAGGTGCTCCCCATGGGTTACGTCGAGGCCTACTACGCCTACAACTTTGCCCGGCCCTCCAATGGAATCACGAACTATCGCGGGTACGACAACCGGAGCAACACGTTCAGCATCACCAATGCCGCCATCGGCGCGGGATGGGACGCCGGCGACGTCACGGGGAGAGTCGTCTTGCAGGTTGGCTCTGCCGCCAGCACCGAATACCTCGGTGAGCCTGCGTTGGCGGGGACATCGTCGGTCAACGCGACGGGGCCCGATCTCTGGAGGTTCATCCAAGAGGCCTACGTGGGGTCCAAAGTTCCGCACGTGCGTGATTTCGTTCTTCAGGCCGGAGTCTTCCTTGCTCCCGTCGGGTGCGAATCGTTCGCCGTGAAAGACAATTGGAATTGGTCCCGCTCGAACCTG